>NZ_JBSGXU010000011.1:0-89598 GCF_053610205.1 Streptomyces sp. NPDC054932
CCGCCAGGCAGTGTCAGAACTGCGCTGTCGTACGGCTACCAGCGATACCAGCGGCCGCTACTGCCCTTCGGGCGGGCAACGAACCCGATCAGCCACAGGATCAGGACTGCGATCGCTACCCACCAGAGAATCTTCACCGCGAAACCCGCGCCGAAGAGGATCAGGACCAGCAGAAGAACGAGAAGCAGGGGAACCATAGTTATCAACCTCCGAAGCACCGTCTGCCCGACCGCATCCAGGAAATGCGTTCGATTCTTATGTGTTTTTTATCCCGGTGGCTGGGCAGGAGATCTTGCCTCCATTCCACGAGCCCGCTTCGGCGGAGCCACCTCGGAGCCGATGCATCCGGGGAGACCTTCCTACGCTGGTTGGCCCAATTACCCCACCAGGGAGGCGTCCTTGGGGCAGAACATCCCCATGGACAGCAAGCAGGAGATGGATCCGGCACACCGAGTTCCGGACGGCGTCGACGAGAAGACGGTGCGCGCTCTGGGTGCGCTTTCGAAGGCCCTCGAAACCACGGAGCGGGCCCGTGGCCACCTCTACGGGTTCCATCAGCTGACCGGTACGGCGGACTTCGAGCTCGGCGACGCGGCGCGCCTCTTGCGGGAGGCGGGCTACGAGGAGCAGGCCGCCCTGGTCGAGCGCGAGATCGTCGGCCGCAACGTCATTCCGGGGCACTGGACGTTCCAGATCATCGAGGCCTACAACGCCACCTACTACCGGCCCTTTGCCGCGGTGGAACGCGACATCGTCGTCGAGGTGGCCGGCGGGCGCGACCACCTTCTGGAAGCCCGCCTCAAAACGATTCGCCGTACCCCCCCACCACCCTGACCACACCGCAACGCCCCCTCCTGAAAGAAGACGCGGCTCGGCGAAGGCTCGTGGGGAGGCGTACCGGCGCTCAGATCCGATCGGGGCTCCTCAGGGGGGATGGAGCGGGCGCGCAGGGGCTCCCTCACGTTGCGGCGTGCGCTCCTACGGCCTGCCGGTAGGCCACGTGCCCGCCCAGCGCACCGCTCACGGCTACGGCAGCCATCCCGCCCAGGGCCCACAGGCGGCCCTTCGCCGAGCGGCCGCGGAGCCGTGCGGTCAGGGACGTGGTGTAGCAGGCCACCGCGGCGATGTTGGAGGCTGCGTGAGCCAGGCCGACCCGGGCTTGCTCGGGCGGCAGGTCCGCCCAGTCCGCCCAGCCGGCGACCGCTGCAGGTGCGACGCCGGCCAGTCCGACGGCGGTCAGGGTGGTTGCCGCGTGGTGTGTCCCGGGCACGAAGTCGAGTACCGAGGCCGACAGCCAGCATCCGATGGGTACCTGCACCAGCACGGGGTGCACGGGGTGGCCCAGCGGTCTGCCGCGCAGCAGATCGCGCATGCCGCCCAGAGGGAGGGAGCGGATTCCCCGCTGCAGCACCCTGATGGCCGGATCGGCCACCGTGGTTCGCTCGAGCCGGTCCAGGGTCTTCAGCCAGCAGGCCGAAGCAGTGTCGAGGGCCGCGGTCGGCCCGGCAGCGGGCGAGGTGTCGAGGGTGCGTGAGTTCATACACGACGCCTACCCCCTGCCACGCCGCCATCCCGGCCTGGCGCCGACTGCACCCGAACGACAGGCCCGCCGAGGGGTCGTGGTCTCTTCATTGCAGTCCTGCTGCGAAGGCCCGCGCAGAGCTCTTGCTCGTGGGGCGGGTGCTGGGGCCGTGCGGGGGTAAGCGCGGCGCAAGAACGTCGAGCGCACTCGCGACGAGCTCAGCCAGACCGTCGAGGCTCTGGCAGCCAAGGCCGACAAGCAAGGCCCGAACCAAGGAGAAGACCGCCGCCATGAAGCAGCGAACCGTCGAGAAGGCTTCCCTCATCGCCGACCAGATCCGCGAGAAGGCGGAACAAGCCGCCCGGCTGGTGCGGGACACACCCCCGGCTCGGTCCTGGACAAGACCGCCCAGGCCGCCACGCAGGTGTGGGACGGCGCGACTCGCGCCGGACAGTACGCGGCGGACATGACCCCCGGCCCGCTGCTCGAGAGGGCCGACCAAGCTGCGAGGGCCACACGAGGCAACCGCACCCCGCTCCTGGTCGCCGGCGCCGTGATCATCGCCCTCGTGCTGGTGCGTCGCAGCCGCGCACGTCGCCGATGAAGGCCTCCGGCGCTGCCTACAAGCCCGTCGGGCTCCTCCTCGGGGCGGCGAGCGGCATGGTCGCGGGGGCTGTGTTCAAGCAGGCCTGAAGATCATCGAAGGTGAGGGTGATGCCCCGGACGCCACTGACGAAGACCGCACGTGGACGCAGCTCCTGCTCGCCGCTGCGATCCAGGGAGCGATCTTCGCCGTGGTCAAGTCGTCGGTCGAGCGATCGGGCGCCGTGGCCATACGTCGTGTGACCGGAGCCTGGCCGGGCTGACCCACCGGCGGTGCCGGCCCTCTTCCCCGATCAGGCCGGCGCCGCCCGAACCGTCCAGCACCCCCGCCTTCACCGGAGATGGTGACTCACCATGGCTGAACGTGCGCTCGGGGCGCAGCCGGGCGGCCATGCCCACACTTCGGAGCCCTGCCGCGGGTGGACGGACGCTTCAGTCGATCTGGCCCTGCGTGATGACCTGGATTTCGTTGGTCTCCTCGTTCCGCACCCGGTACACCGCATGCGGGCCCTCGTCGCGGACCTCCTCGATCCGCCCCTTCTGCGGATCCGGCCGTCCGTCGTGATAGGTGATGCGGTCGTTCTCTCCGTGCGTCATTTTTCCTCCGGTGAAGTCTCTTCTTCTCGCAACTGCACGAGCCTGCGGGTCCCTGATATCCATTCGGCTATTCCGGGTCCACGGATCAGCGGGTCCGGTCCGTCCACTCAAGGCCGGGGATACTCTTGGTCCTTTTGATCGCGCGCGTGCTCTTCCGGGGTCTGCCAGGAGTCCGCGCGGCGTTGCGCGACGGGATTCTGCTTGGTCGGCGGAACTCCGCGGCGCCTGCGTCGGCTCCCATACCAGAAGGCACCGATCAGGAGGATGACGAGGTCTTGTCGTAGGGGCTGACGGTTGCTGCTTGTCGCGGTATGCCGGAGGTATGAGGTATCCGCAGGGTGGGGGTCTGACCGCGGAGAGGCAAGCTTTCCGTGAGCGGGTCCGAACGGAAGCGGTCGGTATGTTCGCCGAGGGGCGGGCAGTACGGAGATCGCGAAGGCGTCACGGGTCAGCGTCCGGTCGGTCCAGCGGTGGCGGCGGGCATGGCGGGAGGACGGTCAGGACGCGGTCCGTTCCCATGGCACGGCGTCCCGACCGAAGTTGAGCGACGCGCTGTTCGCGGTGCTTGAGGAGGAGCTGGCCAAAGGCCCGGTCGCGCATGGCTGGCCGGACCAGGGATGGACGCTGGCCAGGATCAAGACCCTGATCGGCCGCAGGTTCCACAAGTCGATGACGCTGTCGGGTATCTCGCAGATGCTGCGGAGACACGGCTCGCGTCATCAGGTTCCGGCCCGTCGAGCGGTCGAACGTGACGAGGCGGCGGTGGCCGGCTGGGTGAAGGACGTGTGGCCGCACGTGGAAGCACCGCGGCGGCGCTCGGGGCCTGGATCGTCTTCGAGTTGCGCCGTGAGGCGCTGTGATTCGTGTGGAGGTGAGAGACCTTCACCGCTGACCTGTCGTAGCAGGGAGGTGGAGCTGAGGGCAGCCTGATCCGGGTGATGCCGGGGAGGGCGGGAGCGGCCCTGACAAAGCCGGGACGTGCCAGTACTGCCAGGATGGTGCGGGTCCGGCGAACGGGACGGAGAGGAGTACGCGAGGAACCGGCGTCTTTACGTCTCTTAACGACTACACCGGCTCGAACCTGGTGGATCTGGGCCGGAAGCGGTGCGCACTCGCCGCCGTTCGCGGTGGGGAACTCCTTGGCCGGTATTTCGAAGCCGTCCGGGAGGCCACGAGGAAGGACTACGGCGTACTCGTGGCGATGCCGCAGGGACACAGTCGGGCTCCTACTTCGACGAGCGAATCACAGTGAACACGGGAACCACCGGTCTCAACTCCTCTCTTGCGGGCCTCCAGTCAGCTGGTGGGGATAGGCGCATCGACCGCCGAACGGGCCGTGTGGGGCGGAGCCGCCGTAGTACTCCGAGCCGGGGAAAGCCCGAGCACATGGGGAAGGGCGGCAGCGGTATCGAGAGAGCAAGGAGACTGCAATGCCGAAAGACGCACCGCTGAACAGCGGCGCCCTGCTGGAGTCGGCCCCGGTAGGGCCGCGTCAGCGGGTATCGGAGATGCAGGCCAAGCTTCACCGTTGGGCGGCGGCCGATCCTGGCCGCCGGTTCGATGATCTGTTCAACCTCGTGCACGACCCGGCGACGCTGATCGTGGCGTTTGACCGGGTCGCCGGCAACCGGGGAGCCCGTACTCCCGGCGTGGACGGCCTCACGGTCGCCGACGTCGAGGAGCGACTCGGGGTCCCCGGATTCCTGGACGACCTACGGGCCCAGCTCAGGCAGGGCTTGTTCCGGCCGCTACCGGTGCGGGAGCGCAAGATTCCCAAACCGGGCGGGTCGGGGAAGGTGCGGCGGCTGGGGATTCCCGTGATCGCTGACCGGGTCGTCCAGGCCGCGCTGAAGCTGGTGCTGGAGCCGATTTTCGAGGCCGACTTCAAGCCGGTCTCCTACGGCTTCCGGCCCAGACGGCGGGCTCAGGACGCGATTGCCGAGATCCACTTCTATGGCACCCACGGCTACCGATGGGTGCTGGACGCGGACATCGCGGCGTGCTTCGACGAGATCGACCACGTTGCACTGATGGACCGCGTTCGGAAGAGGATCAAAGACAAACGAGTACTGGCATTGGTGAAGGCATTCCTGAAGTCCGGCCTCCTCACGGAGCTCGGAGAACATCAGGAGACATTCACCGGCACGCCGCAAGGGGGCATCATCTCCCCGCTTCTGGCGAACATCGCCCTGTCGGCGCTCGATGAGCGCCTGCACCGGCCATGGGAACCGGACGGGGAACTGTCCACCAGCAGTCGGCGTGAACGTCGGGTTGCCAGGGGCCTGCCCTCGTGGCGGCTGGTCCGCTACGCGGACGACTTCGTCGTCCTGGTCAAAGGGACCAGACAGGACACCGAGGCACTGCGCGAGGGGATCGTCCAGGTCCTCGCACCGATCGGGTTGCGGCTCTCGGAAGCCAAGACCCAACTGGTGCACCTGAGCGAGGGGTTCGACTTTCTGGGGTTCCACATCCAGTGGCGCCGCAAACGCGGAACGGACAAGTGGTACGTCTACACCTTCATCGCCGACCGGCCACTCCGATCGGTGAAGGCGAAGATCCGTACCCTCACCCACAGGACATCGCAGCAGGACCTGGCCGTGGTCCTGGTGAACCTCAACCAGGTCACCCACGGATGGGCCAACTACTTCAGGCATGCCGTCGCGAAGCGCACCTTCAGCAATCTGGACAACCTCGTCCGGTGGCGAGTCATCCGGCTGCTGCAAGAGCGGCATCGCTGGAACTGGACGGACGTCCGCGGACGGCTCACCACCCCCACCGGGCGGTGGCGGCCGATCAGCGTGGGCGAGATCGAGTTGCGGAAGATCAGCGCGATCCCGGTCACCCGGTATCGCTACCGCGGCAACACGATCCCCACTCCCTGGACCCCTGCAACCACCTGACGGAAGAGACCGTGGAGAGCCCGTTGCCTAGTAATAGGCACGGCGGGTTCGGCGAGAGGTCCGGGGAAACGGACCGGGAGCAATCCCGGCACCGCGCCCCGGGCCTACTCAGCGACGAAGCGGGCTTCTCGATGATGCCGCCGACCTCCCGCACCTGGAGCCGTCGCGGAACGACACCGGTCATCCGGGTCCGCGGCCGTTCCCAGCGACGCTTCTCCATCGCAGCCCTGTGCTGCTACAAACTTGCTTGTGGTGCGCGGGTCGGGTGTAGGACTCGCCGGTGCGAGGACTCGTCCGACGTCGTAGCGGGTGGCCGGCTGTCGGTTCTTGGAGCCAAGCGGCCGCCCGGGGCCCGGGCTGGTGGGTTTCGGCGCACCGGCTGGCGTGCCCGTCTTCGCCCACAGGTTCCTGAACCCCCGTCTCACTCGAGAGCGGGTCTGGCCGCTTTCGTGATTCCTCATCACCGCCGCAGCCGGCTGCGATGTCCAGCAGCGCCGGTCCCGCTCCACATCACAGGCTGCTGGTGAATTGTCCCATCGCGGGCGGGTCGCATACGGTGACCTGCATGTACAGGGGGATGGAGTTGGCGGGCCGCTACCGACTCGACAGCCGGTTGGGGCACGGCGGTATGGGCGAGGTGTGGGCGGCATCCGATCTGAGGCTGCGCCGCACCGTCGCGATCAAGATGGTGCTCGCCTCACATCTGCGTGACGACCGGCTGGCCGCCCAGGTCCTGGCCCGCTTCCGCCGTGAGGGCGAGGCGGCCGCCCGGCTGAACCACCGCAACATCGCCATCGTCCACGACCTGGGCGAGCACAAGGAGACGCAAGACGGCGGGCAGGTGGAAGTCTCCCCGTTCCTCGTCATGGAGTTCCTTCAAGGGCGTGATCTCGCGACGGTCCTGCACGAGGACCACCCCGGCGGGCTTCCCCCGGAGAAGGTGCTGGAGTACGGCGCCCAGGTGTGCGACGGGCTGGCCGCCGCACACACGCAGAACATCGTGCACCGCGACATCAAGCCGGCCAACCTCATGCTCCTGGACGACGGCACCGTCAAGATCTGCGACTTCGGGATCGTCCAGATCCAGGACGGCACGATCGGCCTGACCACGGCCGGAGCGCTGCTCGGCAGCCCTCTCTACATGGCTCCCGAACAGCTCAGAGGCCAGACACCGACGCACTCGGCCGACCTGTACGCCCTGGGTGTCAGCCTGTACGAGCTCCTCACCGGGCGTCCCCTGTTCACCGCGGACTCCGCGTACGCCGTCATCGCCATGCACCTGTCCACCACTCCCGAACCGCCCAGCACCCACCGGCCCGCCATACCGCCCGGCATCGACGCCCTCATCACCTCCCTCCTTGCCAAAGACCCCGCCGACCGTCCCCTCACTGCCAAGGAGGTCGGCGCACGCCTGCGCTCGGCACACCTCGCACCTGGGCCAACTACCGGCCCTGCCGCGGAGGCTCCGGAAACCGACGACGAGCGCCACCAACGGGCCGCCGAAGCCGGAGGCTCCGACGCCATGTTCAGTCTCGCGCGGCTGCTGAAAGAGGCTGACCGCATCGACGAGGCGGAAACCTGGTACCGGAAAGCGGCCGACGCCGGACACATCAGCGCCATGAACAACCTAGGAGTGCTGCTGGAGGACGCCGGCCGCACCAACGAGGCGGAAACCTGGTACCGGAAGGCCACCGAGACCGGGCACACCGGTGCCATGACCAACCTCGGACTGCTGCTGGAGGACGCCGGCCGCACCAACGAGGCGGAAACCTGGTACCGGAAGGCCACCGACGCCGGACACATCAGCGCCATGAACAACCTAGGAGTGCTGCTGGAGAACACCGGCCGCACCAACGAGGCGGAAGCCTGGTACCGGAAGGCCACCGACGCCGGACACACCGACGCCATGACCAACCTCGGACTGCTGCTGGCCAACACCGGCCGCACCAACGAGGCAGAATCCTGGTACCGGAAAGCGGCCGACACCGGACAGATCGACGCCTTGCACAACCTCGGAGTGGTGCTGGAGGCCGCCGGCCGCACCAACGAGGCGGAAACCTGGTACCAGCAAGCCGCCGACGCCGGACACGACGGCGCCATGCACAGCCTCGGACTGCTGCTGGCCAACACCGGCCGCACCAACGAGGCGGAAACCTGGTACCGGAAAGCCGCCGACGCCGGACAGATCAACGCCATGAACAACCTCGGACTGCTGCTGGCCGACACCGGCCGCACCAACGAGGCAGAAACCTGGTACCGAAAAGCCATCGACGCCGGAAACAGCGGAGCCATGTTCAGCCTCGGACTGCTGCTGGCCAACACCGGCCGCACCAACGAGGCGGAAGCCTGGTACCGGAAAGCCGCCGATGCCGGACAGATCGACGCCATGAACAACCTCGGAGTGCTGCTGGCCAACACCGGCCGCACCAACGAGGCGGAAGCCTGGTACCGGAAAGCCGCCGATGCCGGACAGATCGACGCCATGGACAACCTCGGAGTGCTGCTGGAGAACACCAGCCGCACCAACGAGGCGGAAACCTGGTACCGGAAAGCCGCCGACGCCGGAAGCAGCAGAGCCATGGACAACCTCGGAGTGCTGCTGGCCAACACCGGGCGCACAGCCGAGGCAGAAACCTGGTACCAGCAAGCCGCCGACGCCGGAAACAACGGCGCCATGAACAACCTCGGAGTGCTGCTGGAGAACACCGGCCGCACAGCCGAGGCAGAAACCTGGTACCAACGCGCCGCCGACGCCGGAAACAACCTCGCCATGAACAACCTCGCGCTGCTGCTCAAGAACACCGGCCGCACGGCCGAGGCACAAGTCTGGTACCAGCGCGCCGCCAACACCCCTGACGGTGAATGACCTACGAGGGTTCAGAGCCCCGCCACCCCGAAAGCGGGTGCGCCGTACGAAGCCTTCCACGACACGTTCCAGGAGAAGATCAAGGCGCTGATCCAGGCCAAGGCCGCAGGCGAGACCGTGGAGAAGGCCGAGCCGGCCGCAAAGCCCACCGGCGTCGTCGACCTCATGGAGGCCCTGCGCGCGTCCGTCGAGCGGGCCCGCAGCCCCAAGGACACCGGCGAGAAGGCCAGCACCTCCCACACCACAAGGTCGAGGAAGAAGCCTGCCGCGAAGAAGCGGGCCGGTACCCCAGGCCGGTCGCTGCAGTCACTGACCAAGGCCGAGCTGTACGAGAAGGCCACCAAGGCCGGCATCCGCGGTCGGTCGGGCATGAGCCACGACGAACTCGCCGACGCCCTCTCGGGAGGCAAGGACAGCTGACGGCCAGGCCTACGCCCCTGGCGGAGCCCCCACACCGGAAGATGCGCGGGCTCCGTTGCGCGGAGCGGCGTCCGGGCGGGCGCGGGGCGTCGCACGGGAGAGCCCATCCGGCGCGCCGGCTGGCGCGCGATACACGCGTCGCGGTGTGAGAGATCCCGTGCCTCGGGCGAGCCACCGGTAAGGGTACGGGTCAACTGGTGGGGAGGGTCACTTCGGCCGCGTCGTATGGCGGCCTGGTGGCGTATTCGGATCAACAGAGGAGGATCATGCCGTCCGGACCTCTCCCGGCGCTCTCGCCTGACCATGTGCGGGACCTGCGTCGGAGCTATCCCGTGTTCGACATGTGGCAGGCCGCCCGGGGCGGGATGGTGAGCTCCGTACCCAGCGAGCGGCAACTGGCCGCTCTGCAGGCCCGGCGGGTGGAGATCCGCGGCGGTGCGAGTACGTACGTGGTGACGGATCCGGCCTACCGGCCGTACGAGTCGGCCCTCATGCCTACCTCGGCGGAAGGCGAGGAGCTGTGCCGGAGGTCTTCGACGCGATCACGAGTCCTGAGGTCCGCGCGGGGGTTGCCGCCAGCGGGTATGTGGCGCTGCTGACGTTGATCGCGGCGTCGGTTCGCGGCTTTCAGCTGGCCGGCGGGCCGTCGGCTGGGCGGCTGATGGCCCTCAGCGCCATCGCCCTCCCCCTGGGCGAGGCCTTCCAGCTCCGCGACGACCTCCTGGGCATCTGGGGCACCCAGACCCAGACCGGAAAACCCGTCGGAGACGATCTGCGTGACGGCAAGCACACTGCGCTCACCGCTCTCGCCCTTCACAGTGCCCACCCCGACCAGGCAGACCAGCTACGCCGGCTTCTCGCCCACCCCGGCCTCACCGACGCCCAGGCCGACGTTGTCCGCCGCATCATTGCTGACACTGGAGCCCGCGACAGCGTCGAACGAATGATCCGTGACCGTTGCGTGGGGGTGGAAAACGCTGGCGGCGGGCTCTAGTTCGGCGACGTGCCGGGCGACAAAGTCTGCACCGGGGCATGCGCAATCGCTGTAGGCCCGCCGCCAGGTTGTCAGGCTTCTTGCGGGGCCTGACCGGTCCGGTCTTGCGGGACGCGGATCTTCTCCAGTACCGGCTCGAACTGGGTCCAGTGCGCCCGTTGTCCCGGTGTAACGGCCAGGGACAACGGGCGGCAGCGACGTCCGCGCCCAGATGGAGCTTGGTGGCGAACTCGCCGCGCGAGCGGCCCAGGCCCTCACCTTCAGGACCACGTCCGCCTGGCGGTCGATCAGTCCCGCTCGGACCCGAGCGGTTTTGACCGTCCGGGCGCGGCCCCCTTTGGGGGCGGGCGCTGGCGGCGTGGTGGTGCGCGTGCAGGGATGTCGAGTCGACCGGAGATGTCCCAGTCGATCTCGCCGGCCACGTCCGCCTTGGCCTGGATCCGCCGGAAGAGCATCTCCCGCGTTCCGTCCGCCGACCAGCGGCGATGCCGCTCGTGCACCGTCTTCCACGGTCCGTACCGCTCCGGCAGATCGCGCCACTGTACGCCCGTGCGTATCCGGAACAGCACCCCGTTCACGACCTGACGATGGTCCCTCCACCTGCCACAACGCCCGTTGTTCATCGGCAGAAGCGGCTCCAGGCGCTCCCACTGGGCATTCGTCAGGTCACTCCTACTCCCGATAGTGGTATCAGCGACTCGACTGAGCGGCCACGGCCAGGAGCGCGAGGGGAACGAACCACCCCTCCCTTTCCACTCTCTGCCAACCGCCCAGCGAACACAAGACTGCAATTTCTGCTGTCAAACCAGGAAACTCGTTCCCGAGCGGAGGCTGCACCGCTCGGGAACGGGAGGAAACTCATGTCAGACGTCTGGGATCCACATGGCAGCCTGCAGCGCGCGCTGTGGATCGGCGGCGCACAGTGGTCCGGCAAGACCACCGTTGCCGAAGTCATTGCCAGAAAGTACGGATTGACGGTGTACCACTACGACTATCACGACGCCCGCGGCCATCAGGATCGCCGGATCGCGCGTCGGGTCGCCCTTGGTGAGCCCGTGGGAGATCCCACCCCCGGACCATGTCTGGTTGGACCAGGGTCCGGAGGAGATGGCCGCCGAGACGCTGGCCGGCTTCCCGGTCCGCTTCGAATGGGCGTTGGACGACCTGCGCGCACTGTTCACCGCCCGGCCGGCGATCGCTGAGGGATGGGGCCTGCGACCGGAGCTGGTCGCGCCGCTGCTCGACTCACTCCGGCGAATGGTCGTTCTCGTCCCCACCGAGGGCTTCCGGGAGCACCAACTCCGGACCCTCCCACGCGCGGGAACTCTCAACGTCCCTGTCACTGACCCGGCCCGCTCCCAGACCAACCGTCTCGCCCGTGACCGGCTGGTCGCCGAGGACGCAGCACAGAACGCCCGCCGCCTCGGCATCCGCGTCATCGAAGTCGACGGGACGCTCGACGCGGTGGCTGTGGCGGCAGAGGTCGCCGAGCATTTCGCCCCTTACCTTGGCGCGGCGACGGATGCGTGATCGCTCGGCCCAAGAGGTTTCCACTGTTGATCGCCGGGACAGTGCCTGGCTGACCCCTTTCCATCGAACGGCGTGGCTGAATTGCGTCAAAGCGACCCGATTCGCAGCCAACGGGACTTGTGAAACAACCCTAGCTGCGGAGGTTCATGGGCCGCGATGTTGTGCTGGCGGGACCAGCGAGTGCGGGATCAGGTGTGGACGCGACTGTTGATGCCGTCGTGGTGATCGGCTTGTTCGTCGTCGAACCAGTAGTCGCCGGCCGCGAGGTAGCGGAACGAGTGGCTGCTGTGCGCGGGGAGGAAGACCTCGGCCGCGCGGGTGCCGTCGCCCCGGGGTTCGAGGGGGTGGGCGGCGGGGTTCCAGTGATTGAAGTCTCCGACCACGCTGACCGGCCCCTGCGGTGTGTCCTGGGGCATGGCTTCGTTCACGTGAAGTAGCAGCGTTTGACCAGCAGTTTGGGCAGCAGTTGGCGATCTTGAGTGCTGCAGATGCTCACGAGAAATGACGTCGCCGTGGTGCAGTGCCACCGGAGTGCGGCAGAAGCGGTCCGTCTCTTGATCACCGGTCGTTAGACTCCCGGCGTTCGGATGCTGTTGATGGACTGGAAGGCCAAGCCGTGGACGATGACCGTTGGGACGACTGGCCGGAAAGGTGGGTCGGCACGGACTGCGACGTGCGGGCGGCCGTCAGCGCGATCCCGCGGGAGGTCAAGGACGGGTTCAGGTACGACGAGGTCCCCTGGCAGCGGTTCCCGCACTTCTACGGCCCGGGCGAGGAGATTCCCGGCCTGCTCGCCACGCTCGCGTCCGGGGACGCCGAAGCTGCCGACAGGGCCTTGTGGCAGCTCTGGACGAGTCTTCACCACCAGGGCGGCACGATCGCGGTGGGAGCACTGGCGGTGCCATTCCTGCTCCGGATCGCGGCGACCGCGCGCCCCGAACTCCGTGCCCGAACCCTTCGCCTGGTCGCCGAGATCGGCCGGTGTCAGCACATGGGGGACGGATCGCGGGAAGGCCTGCTCCAGGTCGCCGAGGAGCCGTTGATGATCGAGGGCAGCACGATGTGCCCGGTGGACTGGACGATCCAGGCTGCCCGTCAGGCCGTCACGGACGACCTTCACTGTCTGCTTCCGCTTCTCTCCGACCCCGACCCCGAGGTCCGCTCTGTGACCGCCTACGTTCTGGCGGCGGCGACCGGCGAGCTTTCGCACGTCTCCTCTGCTCTGCAGTCCAGGCTGGCGAAGGAAGACGATGCGGTAGTGCGGGTGAGCCTGATCCTGGCGATCGCCCAGCTCGCCCGCGAACACCAGGATGAACACGCTCCCAGGTGGGCCCGGGGCCTGTGGTCGGATCCCGGACGACCGCCCGAGGTCCGCATCGGCGCCGGTCTGGCCTGGCTGTGCCTGGTCACCGACCCCGCCCCCGACGAGCTCTGCGCCCTCCTCACCGACCCTGGCACCCGTCAATACGACGGCCTGCTCCAGCCGGTGCCGTGGCTCACCTGGATCGACCCCACCGGCGTCGGGCTGCGCAGCTGCATCGGCGAGATGCTCACGGCGAACATCCCCGAAACAGTGCTTGACGATCCTTGGGGTGGAGGACCATCAAGCTGAACCATGCAGCGGTCAGCCGGCTTTGGCGGGCGCTTCGGTCCGCGCCCGGGTCGAGGCGAGGCGGTAGGAGTCGGTGCCGGTCTCGATGATGGTGCCGTTGAAGGTGAGGCGGTCGACGATGGCCGCGCAGAGGCGGGGGTCGGTGAAGGTCTTGGTCCAGCCACCGAACGACTCGTTGGAAGCGATGGCGACGCTGTTCTTCTCCTCGCGTTCGGTCAGGACCTGGAAGAGGAGTTCGGCGCCGTGGCGGTCGAGTTCCATGTAGCCGAGCTCGTCGATGCAGAGCAGGTCGACACGGCCGTAGCGGGCGATCGTCTTGTTCAGCTGCTTCTCATCGGCGGCCTCCACCAGCTCGTTCACCAGCTTGGTGGCGAGCGTGTAGCGGACGCGGTAGCCCTGCATCGCGGCCTCGGTGCCCAGCGCGATGAGCATGTGGGACTTGCCTGTTCCGGAGTCGCCGATCAGGCAGAGCGGCTGGCTCTTCTTGATCCACTCGCAGCTGGCGAGGGTGTTGACCACAGCCGGGTCGATGTTGGGATTGGCGTCGAAGTCGAAGGTCCTCAGCGACTTGTCCCGGGGGAACCCGGCAGCCTTGATCCGGCGCTCCGAGCGGCGTCGGGCCCGGTCGTCGCATTCAGTCATCAGCAGCTCGGCGAGGAAGCCCCGGTAGGTCATCTGATCCTTCGCGGCCCGGTCGGCGATCTCGGCGAATTCGTTGCGGATCGACGGCAGCCGCAGCAGTCGGCAGGCGGTGTCGATGGCCGTGGTCGCGGCCTGCTCTGTCAGGTTCCGCTGGCGGGGCAGGGTGGTCATGGAGCTTCTCTCTCTCGCAGGTCACCGCCGGCGCGGCGGTGTCGGAGCAACTGGTCGTAGTGGGTCACCGAGGGCAGCGGCCTGGTGTCCGGCGGAAGATGGTTGAGCTTCCACTCGTGCAGGAACGTCACGCTCGCCCCTCCCAGCCCCGCAGCCGGCCGCGGCGCCGAGACCTTGGCGGCAGCGGGTTCGTCCTCGGCCTGGGCGGCCTTGCGGGCCTCCAGCGCAACCGCGTCCGCGGCCAAAGCCCCGGCCCGCAGTGCGGTGGCCAGGCCGGCGACGATGTGCTCGTGTGCGAGGTGGCGGCCCAGCAGCAGCACCTCGATCAGAGCCCGGGTGCCCTCGGTGTCGCCGTGCGCTCGGACCGCCGCGGCCCACCAGGCGTCATGGACAGGGGTGAACTTCCCCGCGGAGCGGGCCTGGTCGAGCGCGGTCGCGCCGGGAAAGGCGCCCGGCTTGCGGATCAGGGCCTCCAGGTAGTGATCCAGCTCCAGCCGACAGCTGCCCTTGGCGATCAGCCGCTCGTGCCGGGCCATCTCGACGCTCTTGTCGTAGACCACCAGGTGAGAGGCGTGCAGCAGCACCCGGACTCGCTTGCCGATCAGCCTCACCGGCACCGAGTAGCGGTTGGTGCGGACCGCGATCTGGCCGTAGCGGTCGACCCGCGGAGTGAACACCCGCCCCGTCTCGAACGGATCCTCCGGCAGCGGCAGCAGCCGCGAGCGCTCGTCCTCGAAGTACTCGTCGATCGTCCGTGCCCTGGACCCGATCCGGCGCCGCCCGTCGTGCCGGTCCCACTGCTCGACCAGCTCGTTCAGCTCCGCCAGCGACTCGACCTCCGGCACCGGCACGAAGTGGTTGCGGCGGAAGTAGCCGATCTGGCCCTCGACGCCGCCCTTCTCGTGGGCGCCCTCGATGCCGGGCCGGCAGTAGAAGCTCTCGATCCCGAAGTGCGATTTGAAGGCGATCCACCGGTCGGCTTCCACCCGTGCCCGGCTCAGCCCCAGCACCCGGGCGACGGCCGCCTTCAGGTTGTCGTAGCGGACCTTGCTCCGCGGAACCCCGCCCAGCGTCCGCAGCGCGTGGACGTGGCCCTCGAAGAACGCCTCCTGCCCGCAGGAGGCGAAGACACGGTGGACGGACTTGCCCGAGTAGGACAGACGGAAGGAGAACAGATAGCAGGTCACCACCTCGCCGGCGAGCTTCACGGTCACGTCGCCGAAGTCGACCTCGGCCTCCATGCCGGGCTGGTGCGTCTGCGGGACAAACGCCTCGATCGGAGCCTTGCCCGATTCCACGAGAACCTGCGGTTTGCGATCGGCGACATAGCGGCGGACCTGCTGGTAGGAGACCTCGGCACCATGCTCTTCGACCAGGCGGTGAAAGATCCGGGTGACCGTGTGCCGCTGCTTGCGCGGCGCGTCCAGGTCCGCCCGCAGGATCCCGTCGACCACCGCCTTGTACGGGTCCAGCGCGGTTGCCCGGGGCGGGAGCTTCTTCCTCGGCTCCGGCCAGACCGAGTCCACAGCCTTCCTGATCGTCCGCCACGACACGTTGTACTTGCGCGAGATCTCCCGCATCGTCATGCCGTCTCGGTGGTCGCGCCGGATCGCGGCGTACAGCTCGACCTTCGACATCTGCGGCATGACCAGGGCCTTTCACCAGGAGCAGTCCCGATGCTTGCCTGGCAAGTACCCCGGTGACGTCGAAACTCGTGAACATCACCCGTCCGTGGTTTCGGGTGACTCCCAAACTCGTGAACAACTGACGTCACGATTCCGTGATTAAAGCCAGGCTGCCGGTCCGGAACCTTCACATCAAAGCGTTGAAGTAGCTGCGCAAGTCAGGGATCGGCCCGAACGCCCCCAGTGGCAGGTGCGGCTCGATCAACTCCCACTCGGCATCGGTCAGATCACCACGAGTCACGCGACCGGTCTACCGCACCCAGCACCCTCCTGAAGCGGGAATGACCGATCCCGTGATCTCAACTCAGAACAGGCTCTAGGGCGTGTGTCGAAAGTATTTCCTAGGAGATCGTCAGGCTGCCCGACTACGGTGCGGGCATGGTGAATTTCGTGCTGGTTGCAGGTGCACGGCTCGGGGCGTGGGCGTGGGGCGAGGTGGTGCCGTATCTGCGTGCGGCTGGCCACGGCGTCTATCCGTTGACGCTGTCCGGTCTTGCTGACAAGCGGGGTGTACCGGCGGGGCAAGCGACTCACGTCCAGGACATCGTTGCCGAGGTAGAACGCCAGGGTCTGCGTGACGTAGTCCTGGTGGGTCACAGCTATTCGGGCATCCCGGTCGGTCAGGCCGCGGAGCGGATCGGTGACCGACTGGCCCGCGTGGTATTCGTCGACTCAAGTGTTCCAACTGACGGCGAGTCGTTTGTCTCCGCCTGGCCGGACGGCGGGGCGGCACTGGAGGCATCGATCGCCGAGAACGGAGGGTTTTGGCCGCTCGCGCCAGCTGCTCATTACGACGGCGAAGGTCTCACCGATGAGCAGATCGCACGCCTCGTGCGTGGCTCGACGCCTCACCCAGGTGCCACGCTGACCGAGCCCGCTGTGCTGGCGGGGCCGCTCGGTGAACTTCCGGCGACATACATCCTGTGCGTGATGCCGGGTGCCGAACCAGACGACGCCGAGCCCGACGAAGATGTGGCCGAGCTGCTGAACAGCAAGCGCTGGCGGCTGGACAAGATGGACACCGGCCATTGGCCGATGTTCTCCCAGCCGCGCGAGCTGGCGCAGATTCTCCTCAATGCTGCCGTGGAGTGAGAGCACCTCCACGCCTGCGGGCTTGTTTTGGACGCGCTTGATGTGTGCTGGTCACAGCCATTCGCCGATGGCCGCTATGAGGACGGTCACCTCGTAGCGGACCGCTAGCTTGTCGTATCGCGTGGCGACGGCGCGGTACCTCTTGAGGCGGTTGATCCCACACTCAACCGCGTGGCGCTCACGGTAGTCGAGTGGGTCGAACTTCGGCGGCCGGCCGCCGCGAGAGCCGCGCTGCTTGCGGTGTCGAGCCTGGTCGACCTTGTCCGGGATGGTGCAGCGGATCCCCCGGCGACGCAGATAGGCGCGGTTCTTGCGGGAGGCGTACGCCTTATCAGCACGCACCCGATCAGGACGGACGCGCGGCCGGCCCGGCCCGATGCGGGGCACGCGGACCTTCCTCAGCACGGGTTCGAACTGCGGCGAGTCGCCGCGTTGCCCGGCCGTTACCACGATCGACATGGGCTTCTGGCCCTGCTCGACGGCCAGGTGCACCTTGGTGGTGAAGCCGCCGCGCGAGCGTCCCAGCGCATGATCTCCGGGCTCGGCGAACACACCACCCGGTGGTTCCTTCTGAAGATCACCCTGCTTCCGCGCTCCAGCCGCATGCTGATGGGCGCGGCACACCGTGGAATCGACGCTCAGATCCCACACGATCGCACCCTTCGCATCGGCCAGATGTCGGCGTACACATGAACGTGCCCAGTCACGTACGGATGAACGTGCCCAACTGCTGACGTAGCGGGGATCGTTCGTGGGCAGTCTGCCGCTGGCCTGTTCGGGGTGGTGGAGGGCGGCTGACCGTGGTGTTGGATCCGCAACGGTGGATGGAGCTTCGACGCTTGCGGGGGCTGTTTGAGTCCGGGGCTATGAGCCTGTCGGAGATCGCAAGAGAGACAGGGCTCAACCGCCGCACGGTGCGCAAGTACCTGTCTTCCGGGGCGCCGGCCGCACCGCCTCGGCGGTCTGCGGCTCGCCGGGGTCGCGCTCGCCGATGGATGGTG
Source organism: Streptomyces sp. NPDC054932 (assembly GCF_053610205.1). Lineage (NCBI taxonomy): Bacteria > Bacillati > Actinomycetota > Actinomycetes > Kitasatosporales > Streptomycetaceae > Streptomyces > Streptomyces sp. NPDC054932. The sequence goes on from NZ_JBSGXU010000011.1 coordinate 17,636, forward strand.
GATGAGGTTGCGCCGCTGATCGATGCGATGCTGCGGTCCGAGATCCTGATCAAAGGCGCCGTGGTTCACGAGCGGCTGGTGGCCGAGTACGGATTCACCGGCACCTACCAGCGAGTGAAGCTTTACATGCAGGAAGCCCGCCCCCGCATCGCTCAGGAACTGGGCATCAGCCCTGGCGAATTGGCCGGCCTGCATCGCAGGTTCGAAGTCGTGCCCGGGGCTCAGGCCCAGGTCGACTGGGGAGACGAGGGCCAGATCCTCGCCCATGTGGGCATTCCGAAGGTCTACTCGTTCCACATGACCTTGTCCTACTCACGTGATCCATTCTGCTGCTTCACTACCAGCCAGGACCTGGCCACCTTCTTCGACTGCCACCGTCAGGCCTTCGCCCACTTCGGCGGCGTGCCGATGTCGATCGTCTACGACCGCACCAAGACCGTCGTTCGCCGCCACGTCGCACCGGGCGAGGCGGTGCCCCTGCACCCGGAGGCGGTCGGGTTCGCCGGACACTACGACTTCGACATCGATGTGCTGGCCGCCTACCGCACCGGAAAAGGCCGGGTCGAACGTCAGGTCCTGATCGTCCGCGACCACGTCCTATCCGGACGTTCCTTCGCCTCCGTCGAGGAACTCGACTCCGCTTTCAACGCCTGGGTGCCCCTGCGCCGGGCGAAGGTGCACGGCACCCACGGCGAGGTCATCGGCCATCGCGCGGTCCGCGACCACATGGCTCTGCGACCGCTTCCGGCGACGCCCTACGTGATCACCCAGCGACACCTTCGCTATGTCGGCAAGGACTGCCTGGTTGCCTTCGACGCGAACCTCTACTCAGTGCCGGCCCGCAAGGTCCGCCCGCGTCAGCTGGTGGAAGTCAGAGCCACGAAGTCCCAGGTCATCCTTCACTCCACCGTTCCCGACGCCAAAGGCGACACTCTCCTCGCGATGCACCGCAGGGCCGTCGGCCGCGGAGCCTGCGTCGTCGACGAGAAGCACTGGGACGGACTCCCCGACGGAAAGAACAGACGGACCACCACCGGTGATGTTCCTCCTCAGCGCCGCCAGCAGGGTGCTCTCGGCGAGGAGGCCCTCTCGCTGATGGCTCTGCTGACCCGGGCCGCAGCCGTCCGAGTCGAGGTCGGCCGCCGCCCCCTGTCGGTCTATGACGAACTGACCGGAACCCGTCCCTTCACCGCCCACCCCACACCGGAGGAGCCCAGTTGAGTGAGTTGGTCAGCACCCGCATCCGCACCACGGCCGCCAAGCTCGGTCTGCCCACCTGGCCGAGAGCCTGAAGCAGTACGCCGGTCGGGCTGACGAGGCCAAGATGGGCTACCTCGACTTCCTCGACCTCGTCCTGGCCGAAGAGCTCGCCGTGCGTGACGACCGCCGCTTCCGACAGGGCCTGCGGCTCTCCAAACTGCCGCACCACAAGACGCTCGACGAATACGACTTCACCTTCCAGCCCGAGCTCGACCCCCGCAAGATCAAAGACCTTGCCACCCTCGCCTTCGCCGAGGCCAAGGGGAACGCGGCTCTGCTGGGACCACCCGGAGTCGGCAAGACGCACATCGCAGTCGCTCTCTCGGTCGCTGCCTGCCGGGCCGGCTTCTCCGTCTACTTCACCACCCTCGACGACATGGTCCGACAGCTCAGGACCGCCGAGGCATCCGGGCGGCTGAACAGCAAGCTCCGCACCTATCTCCGCCCCGGAGTCCTCGTCGTTGATGAAGTCGGCTACCAGCCGCTGGAGCGGGCCGAGGCCAACCTGGTCTTCCAGGTGATCTCCAAGCGCTACGAAAAGGGCTCGATCATCCTGACCTCGAACAAGACCTTCAGTGAATGGGGACGGGTGTTCGGTGACGAGGTCCTCGCCACCGCCATCCTCGACCGCCTCCTGCACCACTGCGACGTCGTCTCCATCAACGGCCCCAGCTACCGACTCAAGAACCGACTCGCCGCCATCGAGCGCGATGCCAACGTGGCCTGATCAGCCGAAGTAGACGTCTCCCCATCGACATCCCGCCGGCTTCCTAGCCAGGCCGGCGGGCGGGCAGCCCCGCCTTGGCACGCCAGTGGTCTGCGTTGCGTGGGTCCGCCAGCCATCCGATCAGGCGTTCAGCGCCTGCACGGAAGGCCTCGGGAAGCAAGGCCAGATCAGCGATGTCATGGCTGAAGACATCGACGTCGTGGGTGGCGTGATCTGTGTCGCACCAGCAGGCAACGTTCACCGCCGCGTCGACCGCGAGCTGGCCCAGGTCTGTCCACACGACCTGGAGCAGGAACTCCATCTGGTCGCTCCCGTCGGCATGCTCAATGACGTCCAGGCCGAGGATGATCGGCGTCCCTGGCTGAGGTGCAGGGCAGACCGCGTGTTCCAGAGCCCATTCCCATTCCGCCCCAGCTTCGTTGACCCGAGCCGCATCAACAGCACGGGCCCCGTCGTTCAGGGATTCCACGCCAGCAGGCGACAGGCCGGGAAACAGCGTGGTCAAGGGGATGTCGTCGAAGGCGCCTCGTTTCATGCGTCGATCATCAGGTCTCTCCGGCTCACAAGCCAGGAGTTTCTGCCCCGAGGCTTTCTCCGTCCTCACAAGACGGCCCTTGGACGGCCGCCAAGCTGAGCACGTTCATCCGTACCTTGCTGAGCACCTCAATGAGTACGCGGACACCAGAGACTGGAGCCGGCTGAAGACCCGGTGCCAGGTGCCGTTTCGCTGCCACCGGCGGAACAGGTCGTAGACCCGGCCCCACGGCCCGTACTCGGCAGGCACGTCTCGCCACGGAACGCCCGTTCGGACCCGGAACCGTATGCCGTCGATCAACTGCCGCCGGGGCCAGACAGGCGGCCGCCCCGCCCTCGTCCCCGTAGGCAACAACGGCCCCAACACCGCCCACTGTTCATCAGTGAGATCACCCCGCCCCATGAACGAAGATCATTCATGAAGAAAGATCCACTTTCGATACAGGCCCTAGTAGTGGTCGGCGCTGGGGACGGCCAAGGGGTCGCCGGGTGCGGCCTTCTTCGCCGCTTCCATCTGTTCGCCGAGTTCCGTGAGGCGGTTGCGGCCCATGGCTTTGCGGACCTCGGGGAACCACTCCTTCTCCTCTTCCTCGACGTGGTGGCGGACATTTTCCATCAGGACTGTCATCTTGGCGTCGAACCGCTCGTCAGTCGGATCGAGGTCCTTGAGTTCGGAGAGCATCCACAGGACGACGTGGTGCTCCTCGATGCTTTCGAGGACGTGGTCCTTGGTGTCGGGAGCCGCCTCGCGGGCGGCCGGGTAGAAGATCTTCTCCTCGATCCAGGTGTCGTGGTGAGTTCTTCGATCACCTGGTCGGCGATCTTCCGCTTGGTGACGTGCGCGCCGTCGCCGGCCCTCTCGAACTGCTTGAAGAGCTTCTCCACCGTCTTGTGGTCTTCCTTGAGCAGTACGATCCCGTCCACCGGGTCTCCTTCCGTCGTCCATCGGGCGAGCAGCCGACCGCCCTGACCCGTGTACCCAGTGGGGCGGTGGTGACACTGCTGACCGGAGGGGATGCCTCGTACAGGCGAACGTCTCTGCGCCGAACGCTGATGCGGCTCCGACCTGCCGCCCGAGGCGGGCTCGGCTCGTTACAGGTCAGAGCCTTTCCGCTGTTCGGGTCGGCCGTGAGGCCGGCGGCGACGCCGATCACCCGGTGCGGGTGGCCGTGATGGCCCATCAGCCATACGGGCCACTTGTCCGGCACCAGCACGGCGGCCGGAGTATTCCGGTGGTTCTGCCGTTGCGCCACGGTGCGCGCAGAAGCTTCCGCTCGTGGTGTGGGTGCTTGTTCGTCTACCGGGTAGGCGCGTCATGACAACAGCGTGCGCATCGTGAAGGGGAGACTCCGCATGAGCACGATAGAGCGGCAGATCCACATCTCCGATGAATCCGTGAGTGTGCTGGTCTCGCGCGCCTCCCAGCAGATTTTGGAGCTGGTCCGCGAGGAGATGCAGCTGGCTCGAGTGGAAATGACCCAGAAGGGCAAACGCTTCGGCAAGGGCGGAGGCCCTTTCGGCGCGGCGGGCCTGATCGGAATCCTGGCAGCCCAGGCCCTGACAGCAACATGCATCGCAGCTCTCGCGTTGATAGTCCGGTCTGGGCATCGGCCCTGATCGTCACGGTGGGGCTGGCGGTGCTTTCCGCAGCGATCGCCATGGCAGGGAAGAAGCAGATCGCACAGGCAGGCGCACCCGTACCGGAGCAGACCATGGACAGCCTCAAGGCCGACCTGGCCGAGATCAAGGAGAAGGTGCACCGATGACGGACCAACCCCGAACGCATATCGGCACGCCACTCCTGACGAGCTGCGCAAGCAGGTCGAGCACACCCGCGACGAACTCGGGCAGACCATCGAGGCGCTCGCATACAAGGCCGACAGGTTCTGCGGAACGGCAAAGACTGCCGTCAGCGGTGCGCGGCCCGGTGGCCGAACCAGTGGCCTCGGCCGCGGGGGACGTCGGTCACCTGCGCACCGGTCTCGGCGCGGGGCACGTCGGCCGTCGGAGCACCGGCCCCGGCGCGGGCATCGTCGCGCTGCTTGATCAGATCGTCGCGCTCGCGGTCGACGACGGCGGCCTCACGGCGTGATGTGCCGCGGTCCCGTCGGGCCTGCGCCGAGCGACGGGCCGAACGACGGGCGCCCATCATGACCAGAGTCAGACCCAAGAGGGCGACGGCTCCGACGATGATTCCGCTCAGAAAGAGGGATCCGGTCGAACCGGTGACGTGGTAGCCGAAAATCGAGAAATCGCCGCCGACGCCGAGATCATGTCCCGCGCCGGTATTGCCGAATACTCCGGCCAGGCCGACGACGATGGCGGCGATCAGAATAATGAGCCCGAGGATGAGAATCATGTAATGCTCCTTGGATGCGCGCCCGAACGAGCCGCCGGACACGGCTGGCGTCTACCCCGGTTGTGAACCGTCACGCCGAAACGGAAGACATTGGTCCTGTCATCGGCGTCATTCTCCTCGTCATCCGCTTCGTGACGGGAATTCCGATCCTTTGGACCATCCTCATTCCGCTGGTCATCGGACGTTTGCTGGATCCAGGAAGCGGCCGGTCACGCCGTCAGGGAACGCGCAGCGCCAGTACGACGACGTCGTCCCCGGGAGCAGGGTCCGCCGGCCTGTGGCTGATCAGGTGGAGCAGTTCGGGCAGCGGACGGTCACCGTGGCGGGCGAGCAGGGTGACGAGTTGCGCGAGGGAGGCATCGATGTCGTGGCCGCGGCGTTCGATGAGCCCGTCGGTGTAGAACAACAGCGTCGAGCCAGGGGGAAGAGCACGCCGGGCCTCGGTGCGGCGGGACGGCCCGAGGTCCCTGTGGAGGAGGATGTCGTGTTCCTCCAGGAGGGTCACCCGGCCGTCGGGGGTACGGAGCAGCGGCGGCGGGTGGCCGGCGTTGGACCAGGTCAGGGTCCAGCCGGGACCGCCGTCGGCGAGGTCGAGGCGTGCGTGGACCAGCGTGCCGCCGGCCTCGAAGGGCAGGATCGAACAAGCGGTATCGAGGGCGGTCAGCGCCGTGGCCGGGCTGTAGGGCGGGTGGTCGAGGGTGGCCTGCCGCAGCATGCTGCGGATCTGGCCCATGATCGTGGCTGCGTGCATGTCGTGGCCGGTGATGTCACCCACCGTCACCATGAGGGCTCCGGGCTCGCCACCGGGTGAGGCGGGCGGCAGGTGGTAGGCGTCGTACCAGTCCCCACCGATCATGTCGCCGACCGCGGCCGGCTCGTACAGGGCGTTGATCTTGATGCCGTCGGCAACGGGGAGGTCGGTGAGCATGGCTTCCTGGAGCTGCCGGGCCACGGAGATGCGTTCGTCGAGGTGCAGGGCGCGCTCCACCGCCTGCGCGATGTAACCGGACGCGGCGGTGAGCGTCGCCCGCTCCGTGACCCCCACGTCGTGCCGCTTGGCCCAGCAGACGGCGAGTACGCCCAGCAGGGCGCGGCTGCCCCAGAGCGGAAGGCACAGCACGGTGGTGAAGCCCATGCGATCGAAGAAGCCGACCGCTTCGGGGCTGTAGTCGGCGACGAGCGCCTCACGGTCGGGCACGAAGACCGCCCGCCGTTCCCGCATGGCCCGCGTGCTCGGGAACGCGGCGCTCACGGGCAGTGTGAGGACCTCCCGTTCCACCGAGTGCTCGACGTCCGGGTCGGCAACCCGGTGCAACTCGTCCTTGTCAGCGACCAACAGGCCGACGTACGAGGGCTTCCCGGCACCGACGAAAAGGTCCCGGAGCCGGCGCCGGACGTCCTCCAGCCCGGACGTCTGGGCCAGTTCCTCCGAGGCCCTCAGCAGCAGCTCGGCATGATCCATGCCGGCCTGGGCCTCCTGCTCCAAGCGCTCCGCGTCACTGCGGGCCCGCTCGGCGGCGGCCCGCGCGGTCTCCAGCACCGTCTGCACGGACCGGCTCTGCGCCGACAGGATGCGCAGGCACAGCTCGGCGGAGCAAGCAGCGGCCAGATCCTTCAAGTCGGTCAGCTCGCCCTCACTCCACGTCCGCGGCTCGTGGTCGACGGCACAAAGGGAGCCCAGGACCAGCCCGTCGGCGTCGGTCAGCGGCATCCCCGCATACGCGATGAGCCCGAGATCCCCGATGGCCGGGTTGGTACGGAGCCGGTCATCGGCGCGGGCATCGGGCACGACCAAGGGCTGCCCGGAGGCCACCACGTAACGGCAGAGCGAGTGCGACAGCGGCAGCGCGCGGCTCCCCGCCCAGGGCTCCGCCAGACCGAACAGTCCGGGCAGGATCTGCCGCTCCTCCTCGACCAGCGAAACGAAGGCCACCGGCACGCGCAGCAGTCGTGAAACCAGCCGGGCGAACCGGTCCATTCCGGTATCGGAGGCTGCCGAAAGACCGGCCAGCCTCATGGCCCGCCGCTGTGCGGTCCCCGGCTCCGCTCCGGATTCCTGGCCCTGTTTTGGCATTTGTCCTCCGGCCGCGCTGTCCCGAAGCCCTCGAAGGCATGGTAGGCCAGCGAAGGGCCCCTGCGCCGGTCTACGGTGACAAGGGCGCGTGCGTCGACGGGGCGGCTCCCGGCAGCGACCGGCGGCCGAGCGGCGGGGTGGGCGCGAGGTGCTGCGGGAGAGTCGGTTCCGGCTCCCACCCGTCCGAGGCGGCGTGCAGTGAAAGCCGAACGGCGCTCCTGCGAGCGGACGCCCGCCCGGTGGCCCTCCCCGGTCGCTCGCACGACGGGATGGTGTGCGGCTGCCACATCCACGTCGGGGTGAACGGGCGTGGTCAAGTCCTCGCGCCGGCCGACCACATGCGCCCCTTGATCCTGACGCTTCAGGCTGTCGCCGCCAACTGGAAGACAGCGGTAGAGGCGCGTGTACCCGTGCGCCCATCCCGAGACAGACAGCAGGCCGGGCCAATGACGAAGCAGCCGAAGCCGTCCCAGCCCGCCCACGGCAAGGGTCCGAGTCCCCACGAGGGCACCAGGCAGCACGGCTGGTCGCCGGACGTGGACGAGACCCGTCAGCAGGAGAACCCGAGTGCCCACCGTTCCTTCCACCCGGATGAGTACGCCCCGGACAAGGGGCCCGGCAGGACGGTTTCCAAGGAAGAGGCCGGAAACCCCCACGGCAAGCCGGTGAAGAGCAGGGGAGCACGCGGGGAGGACCAGAGCAAGGGCTCTGGGGCGAAGGGCATGCACGACCTGGGCCCCCGGGGCCGGTCGCAGCGTCCCAGCGGAACGAAGGGCGCTTCCGCCTCGACGGGTGTGGCCCCCCAGGACCCGCCCGACAAGCGCGGCCGCGGGTAGCGCAGTCTGGGCGTGCGCCATCCTTGCGGTGCGCCACGGCAGTCCCCGAGACGGTCACAGCCGTCCGTGGTCGCGGGCCGACGTTTCGCGCTGAGCCGACGCGAGGCCGAAGGACGAGGGCACGAGCGTCGCTACCGGCACACGAAGGGCTTCGCCCAGTGCCCCGGGTCGCCAGGCCGTCGGCGGTCCAGGAACAGTGTCCGTTCCGGCAGGAGGACTTCTCTCATGGCCGTCCGCAACCAGCTGATTCACCGGTCCCCGCAGGCGGTGTGGGCGGTGCTCGCCGATCCGACCTTGTACGGGGAGTGGGTGGTGGGCCCGTCCGAGTCCACACCGCTCGATCAGGCCTGGCCGGAGGTCGGATCCCGGCTGCGCTACACCGTGCGGCTGGGCCCCTGGTCGACAGAAGGGGTGACGACCGTACGCCATGGGGAAGCCGGCCGGGAGCTGGAACCGGAAGCGTCGTTCAAGTCGCTGGGCACTGCGAGGATCTTCCTTCAGCTCCGGCCGTGGGGCGAGGAGACCCTGGTCGTCTGCGACGAGCACCCCTTGCGCGGCGTGGGCGGAACCCTGCACAACCCCGCGATCGAAGTACTGCTCCAGCTCCGCCACCGGGGGATGCTCGCCCGCCTGGCCAGGACCGTGGAACAGGATCACGCAGGGGCTCGCCATGCCTGACGCGGTGGTGATCGGCGCGCCCGACGGGTTGGTCGCTCGGGACTTCCACGCTCCAGCGCCGGAGCCCGGAGGCGCGGTACGCAGCGACCGAAGACGGACTGCGGTCGGCCCGGAACCAGGCCCTGCCGTTTTCCCGGCCGCGCGGCGGTAACGGAGCGTGTATTCGTGCGGGCAATTCGACCAGCCGGACTGCGGGTGCTCGCAGTCCTTGTAGAAGGTGCCCATGCCGTGGGAGAGCGACTTCGTTGCCGTGCGGTGCGCGACTCCTGGGGCGCCAATGCTGACCTTTTGCTGACCCCAGAGGTTCCAATCAGTTCCTGACCTGTATGAAGACGGATATCTCGTATTACGTTCTGGAACTGGATCGGCCGGAGCAACGAGGAGATCGTCCAGTTCCGCAAGGACTGGATGGAAGGCACCCGCTACGGCGAAGTAAAGGGCTACGACGGCCCCCCGATCCCTGCGCCTGCGCTCCCGCCGGGGCCGCTGAAGGCACGCGGGCGAGTGCGCTGACCTGCCTTTTCTGTAGCAGGTTGATCAGTCGACATCGGCCGAGGAGAGGCCGCATCCCGTACGGAGATCCTTCCGGCGGGGCAGGCGACTTGGGGGCTCTGGAAGGCCCTCTCGGGACCCTCGACGTTTCCCAGGCATGACCAGCTGGGGTCAGCTTCGCCAGGACCAATGCTGACCCAAGGCTGACTTGGGTGACAGTTCGTCAGCTCTGCTGGCGTCCTGCCGCCTGGGTAGCGGTGGCGATCGGGACCCGAGTCGCCCGGTGTAACGCTCCGTATCGAGCAGTAGATCTCGCCGTGCCGCAGGAATCAGGCAGCGTCGCTTGTGGCAGGTGGGCACCCTCGTGATCCGAACGCGGAATCGAAGGCACGGCAGCGCGTCGTAGGCACGAGCAAGTATGGAGCTCCCGAGCCTGCCAGCGAGTGGGGACCGGCAGGCGACGGTTGGTGGGCCGGACGTCGCGGGGGTGATCTGGAGGGGGGATCGGCGGGCCATAGGGCCATACGGACCCAGCCGCGCGGGGATAGCGTTAGGTGTGGCTGCCGACGCCCTTCCTCGTCCGGAGAGAGGGGTCCTTGTCGTCGGCTCGGAGCAGGGCGAATCAGGCTCTAGCGGAGCTGCGGCACACCGACGGGGAGGGCCATGTTCATTCCGGGCTCCTGCCTTGCCGCAGTGCGTGCGCCGGACGGATCTCGCTCTGCCCGGATACTACGTCCTCGTGAATTCTTGTGAACGCGAAAAATCCTGATGTGGTGTCATCTGCATCGCTAGTCTTGATTCGTCACAGCGAGCCCAACGGGCCCGCACCGCACGATGGTTCAGGACGGCTGTGCAGATCAAGCGCGTACGCATCGAGAACTTCTGCTGTTTGTACAAGGTGGACATTGCCTTTGAAGAGATCACCTCGTTCATCGGCCCGACCGGCGTCGTTAAGTCCACCGTGCTCCGTGCACTCGATTGGTTCTTCAACGGTGAAAAGTCGATCGCCTCTGACCACCGAGGACGTCCACTCGGCGGTGGCCGACGGCAGCGAGCGCATCTCCGTTGAGGTTGAGTTTGACGGCCTAAGCGACTTCGACCGTACGGCCCTCGGCCGGTATGCCCCGGACGACGCTGACACTGTCAGCATCTGGCGTACCTGGGAAGATGGTGCGGACAAGATCACCGGCAAGGCCCTCGCGTACGCGCCCTTCGAGGAGGTCCGGAGCGTGGCCGGCGGCGCGATACCGAAGCGCAGGGCGTACAACGAGCTTCAGGACAGGGCCCCCGGCCTTGGCCTGCCGAGCGTTGGCAGCGAGAAGACTGTGAACGAGGCCATGCTCGCCTGGGAGCGGGACCATCGGGACCAGCTCACCGAAGCCAAGATCGAGGACACCCACTTCTTCGGGTTCGCCGGGCAGAGCAAGCTCGCCCAGCTCATCGACTTCGTCTTTGTCTCTGCCGACCTTCGCGCGTACGAGGAAGCTGACGACCAGAAGGCCTCCGCCGTCGCCCGCATCCTCGACCACGCCGTCGACCGCACCGAGGCCGACACACAGCTTGGCGAGATCGAGGAGAACGCTCAGCTCGCCCGCCAGCTGGTCCACGACAATGTCTACGGACCGGCCCTCAAAGATGTCTCCGCCGCTCTCTCCGCCGAGGTCGCCAAGCTCACCGTGGGACGGCAAGTGGTCGTGACGCCGACTGTGCGGGCGCCGAGGCCAGCCAAGACTGCCTTCCAGGTGAGCATCAAGGACGGCGCGGCCGAGACCTCCGTGTCCCGGCAGGGGCACGGATTCCAGAGGGCACTGATCATCGCGGCGCTGAAGTACCTGGCCGACCGCAGGCGGCCGTTGAGCGGATCGCGGACGCTGTGCCTGGCGGTCGAGGAGCCGGAGCTGTTCCAGCACCCGCCGCAGGCGCGGACCTTTGCGAAGGTGTTGCGCGAGCTGGTGACGTCGTCTCCCTCGGGGCGTACGCAGGTGATGTACGCGACGCACAGCCCGGTCTTTATCGACCCCGCTAGACACCACCAGGTACGTCGACTCACTCGTGACGCCGGAGCGGAGTACCCGGTCACCCGGGTGAGGCAGGTGACGGAAGACGAGCTGTGCCGTTCGTTGGAGGGCCTGGTGAAGGCGGAGGCAGTCCGGCGCCGAACCCGCACTGGGCTGCTGCCAGCCGGTCCGGCCAGGGGCTGGCCGCCCTGACTGGCAATGCCCAGCATCTGTTCGGCACGCTGCTCGGGCAGCAGCGCCTCGATCCGCAGCGCGGTCACGTCGTCTTCGCGGCGCCGGCCAGCAGCGTGCCCACGGCGCCCAGCACGGACGGCTCGACCCGGTAGCAGACCCACTACCCCGGAGCTCGGAGGACCCCGTAGGCCCCTCCGCATCGTTCATCACTGGGCAATCCGTCCACGTCGACGGCGGCTGGCTGCTGCACTGAGACCGTCAACAAGCAAGGAGACAGACCGAAATGATCGAACGAGTCCGCGCCGTCCTCGTCACCGCTGACGACACGATGCTGGTCATCCGCCGCACCAAGCCCGGCACCCCCGTGTACTGGGTCCTGCCCGGCGGCGGCGTCGAACCCAGCGATGAGTCGCGGGAGGCCGCCCTTCACCGGGAGATCCACGAGGAGATCGCGGGGAAGGCCGACATCGTCCGACTCCTCCACACGATGGAGTCCGACGACGAGCGTCAGCTCTTCTACTTCGCCCGCATTGCCACCTGGTCCTTCGACGACCGCACCGGTCCCGAGTTCACCGCCGAGGGCCGCGGCGAGTACGCGCTGGAGGAGATCCCGCTGACCGTGGCGGGGCTCGACGGCATCGACCTCAAGCCCGAGGAGATCGCTCACGTCCTCCGGGGCGCCATCGGCGCCGGCGCCCTTCGGGCAGAGGCTGCGAAGTAGCTTCCGGTTTTGTGGACTTGCCGTGGGGGCCAATGCCGAAGTGCATCGGCCCCGACGGCGCCTACGGTGCACTGCGGCTGCTGCGAACACGGCTCCGGACTAGGCGTACACCGCTTGGCCGTGGAAGGCGCCATCGCGCTATTGCACTGGTTCCGCCGCCTACGCATCCGCTGAGAGATCCGCGACGAAATCCACCAGGCCTTCATCACACTCGGTTGTGCCGTCATCTGCTGGCAACGACTGAGGACCTCGCTCTGATCCAAGTCCAAAGTAAGGTGACATCCCATGTCGCGAACTCGCGCCGAAAAACAAGGAGGCGGAATGCTCGCTAACTCGTCGGTGCTGGCGGCCGGAAGGGCTCATTCGGTGGGACGGCGCCGGGATGGAACCGTTCTCGCCGTGGGCAATACCGCAGCCGCTGAATGTCGTGTTGAGCGATGGGAAGACGTCGTCGCTGTGGCGGCTGGCAACGTCCATACCGCGACGAACACCGGCAGGTCTCATACGGTGGGACTCCGGTCGGACGGCACGGTGCTGGCAACGGGGTGGAATGGCGATGGGCAATGTGACGTCGAAGGATGGCGGGGCGTCACGGCCGTGGCCGCAGGCTGGCGCCGCACACTTGGGCTGCTCGCGAATGGCCGCGTGCTGGCAGTCGGCCGGAGTTCAGAAGGACAGTGTGACGTGCAGTCCTGGCGTGAGATGGTCTTCCTCTCGTGTGGCGACTGGCACTCGGTTGGCGTCCGGTCGGACGGTTCTGCGCTGGCCGCGGGGAACAACCGACGACGGCAGTGTGCCGTTGAAGGGTGGCGTGACCTAGCCGCCATTTCGGCTGGGTATCTCCACACCGTCGGTCTCAGAGCCGACGGGCGGGCAGTCGCGACCGGAGACGGGGCGGCCGGGGCGTGCGAGGTCGATGACTGGGAAGACGTGCTGGCGCTCAGCGCGGGTAGCTACCACACCGTCGGGGTCACTGCGTCCGGACGGGTCCTCGCAGCCGGAGACAACAGCTACCGACAGTGCGAAGTCGGCGATTGGCACGACATTGTCGCCGTGGCGGCCGGTTCAACGCACACCCTTGGCCTCCGTGCCAACGGCACAGTCGTGACCGCAGGGAACAATGCCGAGAGACAGTGCGAAGTCGATGACTGGTCCGGAGTCCAGATTCCATAGCCCTCAGGACCGCGCCCTACACGAAATGACTTACCGTCATTCTCCAGCCTTGGAGGCCTCATTCTGATTCCAGTCCTTGGTCGGCGCCAGCTGGTCGAGGGCCTTGGGCGCCGAGGTGAGCGCCGCCACTGTCAGCCAGTGCCTCCGCGCCCCCACTTGCAGTGGCTAGTCGGACAGACGGCCCAGTAGCGCGCCTTGGCCGGACTGGAGAATGTGTGCTGCCTCCAGAAGCACTCGAAGTAGGTCGGCTCCTGCTCGCCGTCGTGGTTCTCCTGGCTCATCCACCGTGCCAGGGTCGGTTCGGTGAGTTCCAGGTGGAAGACGTGCCGGTGCTGGATCTCGAACCGGTACGGGCTGATGTCGTACTCGGTCTCGCCGAGCTTTCGGACGATCTTGAAGTCCGACAGGCCGGTCTCCTCGCGGGCCTCGCGCAGGGCGGCGGCTTCCGGGGTCTCAACGGGGCGGATGCTGCCTGCGGGCACCTGGATGCCGACCTCTTCGTAGGAGTAGTCGGTGTGGCGGAACACCAGCAGGCGTCCGTCGCGCACGACGTAGACGAGGACCTTTTCCTTCGTGACCTTCTCGGGCTTTGCAGCGACCTCCACTTGGTACAGGAACTGGTCCATGAGCCCGGCCCGGTGGAGGACCGGGGCCTGCTTGTCCTGTGGCCGACCGCGATCGGTCGGTGTCCGGGGGAAGCCCAGAGTCTAGGCCCCCAACTTGCTGTCGAATCAGCGTAATTCTGTCGATCGGCCGGCCCGCGAAGGCCCCGACTGCCACCGATTCGGCCGACCGACGCCTGACCCCCGTTCGGGTGTGCGATGCCGAGCCTGCCGCCGGTGCGTGAACCCTTGTCGCCGCCCGATCGGCCATCCCGCTGGCATGGTCGGCCAGCAGTCGCCGGTCCTGACCGCTGCCAGCGTGTCTCGATCATTTCCGTTGTGTCGAATCTGACCGTGTCCGTATCCTCATCTCCATGCGTTGACGGAGACGAGTAGCCACGGATCACGCGAGCAGAGAGAGTCGCCGGCAGCTGTGAAGGCGAACTCGCACCCGTGGTGAAGACCCTCCCGAGCGCGGGGAGGAACGGCTGCCCGGCCCAATGCCCCGCCGGTTCGCCCCCGTCACAGGGCTGAATGAGGCTGCTGCCTTCGGGCGGTGGCGAAAGTGCGGTGGTACCGCGAGTTCCCTTCTCGCCCGCACTCCCAAGGGATCATGACGACGCCCCTGGAGGGCTGCGATGATCCACACTACGAGCCGCGTTCCGACCTCTGACCTACGCGGCCACATCGACCAGACCGTCTCCGTGTCCGGCTGGGTGAACGCCCTCCGGCTGCAGCGCAAGATGCAGTTCGTGATCCTGCGCGACCATTCCGGCATGGTTCAGGTGACCCACAAGCGCGACGGCGGCCCGCTGGAGGCCGTACTCGAGTCCCTCACCCCGGAGTCCGCCGTGCGGATCACCGGGCGCGTCGTGGACACGGCCCAGGTCAAGCTCGGCGGCTTGGAGCTTGTCGCCGAGTTGGCATCGACAGGGTCTTCGAGATCGGTCCCGTCTTCCGGGCCGAGCCGTCGTTCACCTCGCGGCACGCGACCGAGTTCACCGGTGTGGACGTGGAGCTGTCGTGGATCGACGGCGTCGAGGACGTGATGGCGTTCGAGGAGCGGATGCTGGCCCACGCCATCGCCAAGGTCGCGGCGGTCCACGGGGAGCGGATCCGGGAGGTCTTCGGGGTCGAGGTGGCGGTGCCTGAGACGCCGTTCCCGCGGATCACGATGGCTGCGGCGCAGGAGGTCCTGCGGGCCGGCGGTTGGGACCCGGAGGGGGTGAAGGAGGACCTGGACCCGGACGGTGAGCGTCGGATCGCCGCACACATGAAGGAGCAGACCGGGCACGAGTTCGCGTTCATCACGTACTACCCGGCGAGCATCCGGCCCTTCTACCACATGCGCCCGAAGGGGCAGCCAGACCTAACGCTCAGCTTCGACCTGCTGTGGAAGGGCCTGGAGGTCACCACCGGCGCCCAGCGCGAGCACCGCTCCGACGTGTTGCTCAAGCAGGCGGAGGAGAAGGGCATGGACACCGAGCCGATGCAGGACTACATGAACATCTTCCGCTTCGGGTGCCCGCCCCACGGTGGCCTCGGCGCCGGCCTGGGCCGGATCCTGATGGTCATGCTCGGCCTGGACTCGATCCGCGAAGCCGCGTTCCTGTTCAGGGGGCCGAACCGCCTCACCCCCTGAGCAAGCGGTAGACGCATCTCTGCCCCACCGTCGGCTTGGCGGTGTGGCAGAGGGTGGCTCGCTCAGTACCGGGCGTGCCCCAGGGCCACGCCTCGGTGGGGTTCTTGTCCCAATGGTCGCGCAGCGCCAGCTCGCGGGCGGCGCACCGGCCGCGGTGGCACGGACCGCTGTGGGAGAGGGTGACACTCGGCGCGAACGACGAGGGCCTCGATCTCCATGCGCCCAGCATCGCGCCGGTCACGCCCGGGCACGACCGACCGAGGAACTCATGCGGTGTCGTTGCCGACCCGTGCCTCGGATCAGCACCCGTTTCCTTAGTCGGGGCCTGTCCAGTCGAAGGTGATGTGCTTGCTGGACTGGCCTTCGCGGCTCCAGTGGAAGCCGAAGGCGTCGGCGCGGTCCGCCGTGGAGCGGCCCCAGGTCGCGACCTGGCCCGGCCCGGTCTCGCAGCCCGGCAGGTTGGTCGACTGGACCCGGGCGCCCTCGGGAGTCGTCGGTCCGGTGAGCGCCTGAGCGCTTGCCTCGACCCGGTCGGGAATCGTAGCCCGCCAGCCGCCGAGGTCTTCGTCGACCTCGATCTGGATGGGGGCGAAGTCCATGCCCCGCATCTCGGGGGCCATCATGGTCACCATCTCGGCGGGCCAGCTGCCGGCCTGGCCGCCGAAGATCATCTGTAGGGCTGCGCGTTGCGCGTCGTCGGCGCGCTCGTCGAGGAATATCGCCGCGTAGGTGTCGGTGTGCTCGGCCCACACGTTGCCGACGAAGGAGCCGAGCATCAGTACATTGAGGTCGTCAAGCGGTACGTCGCCGTAGTTACCCTCGCGTATGTGCCACGCCAGGACACCGTCGCATTCGCCGTAGGTGGGCAGCTGGGCGAACGAGCAGGGGCAGGGAACGTTGCACCTGCACGTATCGAACCAGTCGCCGACCGCGTGCCATCTGGGAACCGTCGCTGTGGTCTCGGACATCTCGTCGCCTCCTCGTGGCCCGTACGGATGGGAATCACGTCGACGATTGCCCCGCCGGGCGTCGATACAGGCGCTCGGTGCACGGGTCGTCTTCCATTCTCCTCCCGCTGTCACGTGGGCAAAAGCCTGGTGCCCGCGAGCGCGGCCATCGGGGCGGGCACCGGTCAAGGCGTGCGGTGATCTGTACACCCTCGGTGAGCACGCCTAGCCTTGTAAGAGAAGAACTCCCGGGGTCCGGACATCTGCCCGTGGAGTGAGCCGGTCATGGAGACTTGCGCTGTTCGGGAGGGCAGAGGGGCGTCTTTTGCCGCCGTCGCCCGGGGTGGACGCGCGTTTCCCGGTGTGTTCGCTCCGCCTGCCGCACGCTCACCGCCGATCGTTTTCGATGCCGACGCCATCCGCGCAGTCGGATGACGACAATCGTCAAGCGATCGGGAGCAGTCATGACGTGGACTATCTCCGGCAACTACCTGGCCGGTCGCTCATGTGCGGTGGTGTGCGGCTGCGCCGTAGATGCGAAGCCGCACGACCCGCAGGGGCGTGAGGAATTCCTCGGGTGTGCCGCCTTCCATGTGGAAGAAGGGCGCTTGGACGATGTGAACCTGTCCGGGGTGGATTTCGTCCTGTACAACCACTTCCCCTCCAACCTGACCTCCGGCAACTGGAAGGTCGGCCTGGTCATCGACGAGGGGCCACCGACGAACAGACGGACGCGGTGGCGCGTACCGTGTCCGGGAGTGAAGGTGGTGCGTTCGGTGAACTCTCGCAGTTCTACGGCGAGAATCTGGGCGTGGAGCGGGCGAGCGTCTCCCTGTCCGATGGAGAGAAGCCCAGGCTGAGCGTCGGCGGGAAGACCGAGCTGGAATTCGAACCCCTGAGGGGCCCCGATGGCTGGCTCACGACGATGAAGAACGCGATGTTCGGGTTCTCTCCGGAATTCACGCTGGGCCGCGCCGGTAGTTCGAATGCATTCGGGCTGTCGTTCGAGGATGCGTACGGCGAGGTGTCCGACTGCGCCTTCTCCAGCGAACAGCTCGAGGGCGCGCCCACCGGACGGGGTTGAGGCGGGCGCGCAACAGCCGGCTTCGTTTGAACGAGGGAGGGCGACCGCCGTATGGGCCGCCTCCCGCGGGGTGCACGGCGACCGCTCAGCCTGTCCAGCCGGTCATCCGGTCCATGGGGGGACCCGATGTGTCCAGGCCCGGGAGCAGCCAGTCCTGGAAGGGGGCGAGTACGGCCAGGACGAGGAAGGCGAGGCCGACGGCCCAGGTCAGCCAGGGTCCCTGCCGCCACAGCTTCTCCAGGAAGATGACGGCCGCCAGTGCGGCCATCGCGGCCACGTTCATGACGCCGAGGGGAATCAGGACGATCATCAGACCCCAGCAGCACCCGACGCAGTAGAGCCCGTGGTGCGCGCCCACTCGCAGGTCCTTCGCCCAAGGCCTGAATCGTGAGTATTGGAGCAGCTGGAACATCGGGTTGCGGCAGTGCCGCAGGCAGACGCGCTTCAGTGGCCCGAACTGCTGGGCCGCCGCGAGGAGGAACACGGCGGCGCCGATCCAGCGGCCCGCCGCGGGATCGCGGTCCACGAGGTGTCCCGTTATGGCCAGGGCGCCGTACGCGAGTAGCCCGAATCCGGTCCAGGCGAGGAGATACCCGCTGACGAATTCGGCGATCCGCAGAGCGCGGGCGGGTCCGGGCGAGCGGCGGTTGATGCCGCGTACCCAGGTGATGGCCACGGGTGCCACCGAGGGCAGCATCATCGCGGCCATCATGACCACCCACAGCAGCAGGAAGAGGGGGAGCGCCAGGCCCATGGTGCCGGGCTCCATTCCCATGTGGCGGGACTGGCCGATGGTGAGTACCCACGCCAGCGCGGCCAGCAGCACCATCAGGAACCACGCGACCGCCAGGTCACGCGCGGGCAGGAGGGCTCCGGGCCGCGTGGGTGCTGGCGGGGCCAGGCGGAGGTGCGGCATGGAATGTCTCCCAGGGACGCGAGCTGCCTGCCGCCTCAGACACGTCCCGCACCGATGGCGGTGGTGTACCCGCGTGTAGCCGAGACGGGTCTGGTGACATCTCCAGCAGATCACAGAACTGGAAGACTCAAAACCTGGGAGGCCGGTCTTGAGCTCCGCCGATCCCTGTTGGTTGGCCTGCCGCTGTGTCCGGTGACAGTCAGCCTGGACCGATGGCCGTCGAGCGTGGACGGACTCGGCTCAGAGTCCGAAGGCTCCGCCTTCGATGAGGATGAGAAGGCCGATGGCGATCAGGACTGCGGGGAGCGGGATGTGCCCCCAGCGGGCGAGGGCCTTGGCGATGACGGGGCGAGTGGCGAAGCACTTGCCGGCGAAGCACCAGACAGCGACGAGGACCAGGAACACCGCGGCGTACACGCTCATCCCGCCGATGCCGGCGGTGGCGAACACGGGGACGTAGACGCCGATGTTGTCGCCACCATTGGCGAAGGTGACGGCGGCAACCGCCATGACGGTCGCCCGCCCTGTGGGGCCTCGCCCTCGTCGCCTCCGTCTTCGTTGCGGTGCTTCCACGCCTGCCAGGCTGCCTTCAGGCCCAGGGCGAGGGGCAGGAGACCGAGGTAGGGGATGGCCGACTCGGGCCCAGCCCACCGCTCCCGGCTGGTCCACTATCTCGACGAGGTTCAAATGAGCGCACCCACTCCCGTTGCAGTGGTGGGCGTTGGCAGACCGGTCGGGCACCAAGTACGTGCGGAGGCGGCCCATTCCCATTCGTGTGGGGGCTGGCAGTCTTCACCGAGGACCGCACTTGATGGTTGCCGGGGCTGCGGCTCAACCCACAACCTAGGGCAGGTTCGGCTGGCGCACTACGCAGCCAGGCCCACGTCGAGGATCTTGGCGGCCTTGCCGATGGAGCCGGGCATGAGGTGGCGGTAGATCTTGAAGGTGATGTCGAGGGTCTTGTGGCCCATCCATTCGGCGACGTCCGTGATGGGGATGCCGTTGGTGAGGCAGTTCGAGGCGAAGAAGTGGCGGAGGCTGTAGATCACCATGCCGTCGGGGACGTCGACCTCGCCGGCGCGCTTGATGCGCTGCCACTGGTTCTGCAGGTAGTAGGCCAGAAACGGCCTCGTCGGGTCCTGGGGGTGGCGCAGGAGGTAGCCGTCGACGGTGCCGTGCTTGTCGGCGTACCACTCGATCGTCTCGCGGATGCGGGCCGGGAGGGGGACGTCGCGGTAGTCGGTGGGTTTGCGGTGCTTGAGGCGGCCGTACGTCTTGGTGGTCTGATTGACCTGTTCGGTGATGTGGTGGACGTCGCCGGCGACGAGGTTGTTGAGGTTGACGGCGAAGGCATCCCCGTTGCGCATGCCGCAGCCGCTCATCAGGTCGGCGATCAGGAGGAACCGGTCGTCGCCGGCGGTGCGTATGTTGCGGAGCTGGGCGGGGGAGGGGATGACCGCGCGCTCTGGGTCGTACTGCGGGGGCTTCACACCCAGGACGGGGTTCTCCGTGTAGATGCCGAGGCGGTAGGCGTCGAGGAGGACCGACTTGACCTTGTCGAACGCGTTGGACTGGGTGGCCAGGCCGGCGCCGTTGCGCTCCATGGTGCGAATGAAGCCGTCCACGACCTTGTGGTCGAAGGTGCTCATCCGGCGGCTGTTCCAGGAGGGCCGTGACCTCCTGTGGTGGTATATCGAGGAGGTCCGCGGAGAGTTCAGCGACGATCCGGAGGATCCGAGGCGCCGTTGTTCCTCTCCGAACGCCTGCTGCCGGCGGTCTCGGCGCTGAACATGCCGACGCCGGGCATCGCGGTGACACCCTCGACCTTCCGCAAGGCGCTGAAGACGGCGGGGCAGCGGTTCCTCACCGGCCCGGTCACCCGTCTCCACCCCCACTGCTAAGACACGCTTGCGCGACGCACAACTATGAGTGTGGGATGCCGCTGTGGGAGGTACAGAAAATGCTCGGACACGACCGGCCAACGACCACGGTTTCGTACCTCGCCACCGCCCATGCCGACCCGGAGACGGCGAGTCTGGCCGCCTCCGGGCGGGCAGTGCAGCGACTCTTGATGGACAAGGGGAATCTGCGGTGAAGTGGAATCTGCGCTGGGCCGCGGCCAAGCGTGACATCTGGCGGCCCAGCGATCTGCTGGCCGCGTTCCAACAGGTCGGCTTCAACCCGTTGTTGAGCAAGGCCGCGGCCCTGTGGGGCGGCAAACCGATCTCGGTGAGGCTGGATGACCTGGACAAGATGTGCGCCGCGCTGAGCTGCACGGTCGCCGATCTGCTGGAAGCCGAGCCGCTGGCCGCCGCCGACGGAGGAGAGCGGGAGACCGGCAAGCCGGCGGTCGGGGCCGAGGACGGGCCGTACCGCCGGATGCGGCCGACCCCGCGCAGAAGCCAGGGGCGCTCGCGCCGTTCGCTGCCGCCGAACTGACACCGTGGCACGGCGGAAAGCATGGCCGGTCGGACAGTGTCGGGTCTGCCTGAGCTGGGGCGAGAAGCCCCTGCGTATCCTGCTGGCCCGTATCGGCGCCGACGCCCCCATCCACGAGGCCGATGTCCGGTCGCTGCCCGCCGACCGGCCCGGCACCAGTGCACGCCGGATCCTGCAGTTCCTCAGCCGCCGCGGGCCGGTCACCCCCGACCCTGCCCGGCAGGTCGATATCCATCAGCGGGCCATCAACCAGCGCGTCCAGAGTTTCCCCGAGGCCCTCGCTGACGAACTCCGCCGTTGGGTGCTGGTCCTGCGGGGCGAGGGCCGCCGGGAACACCCCGCGATGCCGTTCGAGACGATCCGCAAGTACCTCGGCTACCTCTACCCAGTCCTGACCGCCTGGGCGGCCCGTGTCACCAGCCTGCGCGAGTTCACCAAGGACGACGTCCGAGACGCCCTCAAGCAACGTCCCGGCTCTACGGGGCGGGACCATCTCAGCGCTCTTCGCAGCCTCTTCCAGGCCCTCAAGCAGGAAGGGGTGATCTTCCGCGAACCCACCCGCGGCGTCTCACTGTCCACCTCCGAACACCTGCCCGTGCCCATCCCCACCGACCGCCTCCGCGGCCTGATTGACCGGCCGACACTCCGATGGCGAAGTTTGCCGTCGCGCTCGTCGCCATCCACGCGCTCGGCCGGCGTGAGCCCCGTTGCCTCCTCCTGACCGATCTCGACCTCGCTCGCGGTCGTCCGACGGTCCGGCGGGACCTACGGCACACCGTCTACCTCGACGAAGTCACCCACATCCTCGCGAGTGACCGGCTCCGCGACCGACACCAGCGGTGGCCCGTGACGGCCAACCCCTACCTGCTGGTCAGCCAGCAGACCGTTGCGGACGACCGGTTGCCGCCCGTCTCCACCGTGGTCGTGAACGACATCTTCCGTCCGCTCGGCCTCACTCTGTCCAAGCTCCGCCAGGACCGCATCCTCGACGAGGCCCGCCAGACCGCCGACCCCGTCCACCTCATGCGCGTCTTCGGTATCGCCGCCGAGACCGCGATGAAGTACATCGACACCGCCCTCCCCGAACGCCGGTCCACCCTCTGGCGATAGCTGTCCGGGCCCCGAAATCACCACCGCCCCGTCTGCGAGCCCCCGATACCGGAAGGGCTGCCAGGACAGCCGTGGCACCCTGCCGCATGCCGTGAGAGGATGGAAATCCTTCTGTAGCAGATGCATCGCGATCATTCCGAAAAGAGCTCGTCACCGCGCCGTTTACCGGAACAGCTCCGCTCCGAAGGGGCGATCGTCATGCCGATCGACATGGATCCCGAAGCCACGATTCATGCCCTCGATGGCGCAGGGGTGGATTTCAGTATTCCGAAGTCCGCTCTCACCGATTTCTTGGGCAACGCCGAGTTCACGCCGTACCCGGCACTCTCCGCGGGATTGCTCTCATTGCTCGACGGGCGTATGTTGCAACGCCCGGTCTTCCTCGACGTCATCGTGTTCAACTACGAGCACTCGCCGGGCGATCCATCGCCCCGTCGGCTTGAGGACGTCGATTTCGAGGTCCTCAAGGAGGCGATACTCGAAGGGTTCAACAATCGCTACGCGACGGAGCATACCGATTTCGGGTCACTGCTGAAGCCACAGGACGTGCCGCAACCGCCGCCCGTGCAAACGCTCTCACTCGTGGTCGAAGGCACCGTGAACATTCACGACGGGATCACCTTCGTCGACACGGACAACCCCCGGGTCGAGTCCACGACCAAGCTGATCACAGTGCGCTCGGAGTCGGCGAACGCCATGGTGCCGCAGGAGCTCATCCGGGAGGAGAAGACCTGGCACTTCACCAACGGAGACGTCCGGCTCTCCGTCGCCAACGGCGAAGCGGACGCGGGATCGATCGCGCGCCCCGTCCGGGCCGGATCCTTGAGCGACAGCGCATACGCCTGGCCCGCCACCCCGGGAACGTTCAGGGGCGACGCCGGTTCCGAAGTCAAGCTGCTGTCCCGCATCCGCGTCGGCTACCACCCGGTCGACATCAAGCTCCTGGTCGAGGCCCCCAAGGGCTTCGCCGCCAACCCGGTCGAGCAGGCACGCATCGCGCTCGACCCGGAAGTGCTTCTCGTCCCCGTCGAAGTCGCGCGCTTCTTCTCCGACAGCGTCCCGGTCTCGGAGATCACGGCGGCTGGCCAACTGGCGCTGTGGGACCAGATCCCCGTCATCAGTCCGACTGTCAACGTCCGAAGCGTGGACGGCGGCTCCGGAGAACTGAGGTTCGCGGAGCGCGCATGGGATCTTTGGCCCGAGCCCAACGCCGAGGGCCTCTACACCCATCTCGGCTGGGTCTCACCGGACAGTATCTGGGGCAAGGCGAAAATCAGGTTCCGACTGGTCAATTACATCGACATCAAGACGGACAACCAGCACACCGCCCCGGTGACGGGGCAGGGCGCGGACGACAGACCGCTTCGGGAGAACAACGACACTTTGTCCAGCCACCAGCAGCACATCTCGGACAAGAGTGTACTCAAGGTCATCTTCATGCATCGCATAGAGCACCAGGAGTCGGCGCACATCGGCCGCGCCCTCATCGGCAGCCAGTGCGTGGGCATATCCGCTGGCTCGTCGGACAGGTTCGCGACAATCGCCCATGAGATCGGCCACCTGATCACGGATTCCCAGGTGCACAGCACGGAGCAGGACAACGTCCTGAACGATCCGGGACCGGGGATCCGCATCACGAACGCGCAGATCACCAAGGCAAGGGCCTGGGCGCAGAAATTCTCCGACTTCTGGCAGCACTAGCAATTCAGCATCTGCCGCGGGCCGCCGGGCCCGCGACAGATGCTGTCAGGTCCCGGAGCGGGCCTCGGGCATCCGCTCCAGCTCGATGCCGAAATCCGGCACCACGAGCACGACCAGACCGACCTCCCCACAGATGCCGCGATCGACCACCTCTTCGAGCGGCTCGCCTCCCTCATCTCCCTCGTCCTGCGCAGCACCGGCCGCTTGACCACGTGACCGTGCCACGTACGCGATGAACCCCAGCTGACACCGACGGCTGGACTCCCAACCGCGCGCGGGTTCTGACTCGTTCGCATCCAGGAATCCGCGAACCCGCGTGCTTCCGGCAACGGCGTGGTGATCTACTGGCACGTGAAGCGCAAGAACGTCTGCATCTACTCGCAGCTCAAGAGCTGTTCCTCCTCCTGCTGCCTGCCCTGGTGCCCGGGCCGCGCCGCGCGGCGGATGACGACGTTCAAGCAGCAGGCTCGGCATCCGGCCGCTGAACCGGAGCAACACCGCCGCCCGCGTCGTGACCACCCGCACCCTTCCATGGACGTGATCCAGGCGGGAGCATCCTGGTGACGGTGGACGGGGGGTGGCAGACCGTGGGGCGTGGACGGGGTGCGTGGGCCGGGTCGGCGGTAGCGGGAGGGGCCGCATTGGTGGCGGCTGTGCTGGGGCCGGTGACCAACTACGCCAGTGACGCGGTGCCTGGCTGGGCGGCGCAGGCGTGGGTGATCTGGCCGGTGTTCGCCGTGCTGGTGGTGGTCGGCATCGGGCTGTTGCTGTGGGGCCGGCATCTGGATGCCGCACCAAGGCCCCCGGCGCGGCCGGCACCGGTGAGCCGACTGGCCCGAGGCCAGCAGGCTTCGTTACGCCCCCCGCATGTTCAACGCGTGCGGGGGCGTGAGGGAGAACTCGCCGTGCTGACAGGCATGCTTCGGCGGCCACAAGGCCGGTTCGCGGTGCTGTGCGCGGTCGGCGGGATGGGCAAGACAACGGTGGCCGCGCAACTGGCCACCCAGGCCGAGGCGGCGGGCTGGCGAGTGTTTTGGGTGCGCTGGCGCGACGGCGCCGAGCTGGCGCAGCAGATGGTGCAGGCGGCGCTGGCCTGCGGCCTGCCAGAGGCAGAGCTGGAGGCCGCGCGAGCGGGGCGGGCGAGCCTGCCGGATGTGGTCTGGCGACAGTTGGGCCGGGTGCCGCGGTGGCTGCTGGTGGTGGACAACGCCGACGAGCCGCACGAGATCGGCCCGGCAGGGGAGCCGGTGGCCGACTATCGCGGCTGGATCCGTCCTCACGGCCGGGGCCTGCTGGTGGTGACCAGCCGGGATGGCAGCGAGCAGACCTGGGGTCCGTGCGCACAGCTGCTGCCACTGGAGCCGCTGCCGGTGCGACCTGCGGGGCAGGTCCTGCTGGACGCTGCTCCCGCGGCCGGCACCGCCGAGCAGGCCCGGGAGCTGGCGGCGCGACTGGGCGGGCTGCCACTGGCGTTGCACGCGGCCGGCACCTATCTGGCCGGACCCACCAGCCGCTACCGCACCTTTGCCGCCTACCGCCAGGCCCTGGAACAGGAACTGCGGTTCTTGTTGGGAGCGGCGCACCCGAATGCCTCTCATCCGCAGGTCGCCCGCGCCGTGGTGCGGCACACCTGGGAAGTGTCCTTGGACCAGCTCGCCGGGGAGGGCAACGCTTTGGCCCGCCCCTTGTTGCGACTGCTGGCCCTGCTGGCTCAAGCCCCCGTCCCACTGTCCCTGATCACCCCGGACCTGCTGTCCGTCGTCACCGGACACAACGTCAGCGCGGTGTCCATGGACGCCGCGTTCGCCGGCCTGCACCGCTACGGTCTCCTCGGCCTGCCCCACTCTCCCGGCAGCACCGGCCCGGCGTCGGGCAGCAGTGAGGGGGCGCAGGTGGTGCTGCATCCCCTGATCCGAGAGATCAACGCTGTCGCCCTCACGGCCGAGACCTCCGATCTCGCCGTGTGGCACCGGGCTCTTGCCGAGCGGCTGACCACGGCTGTGCACGAGGCCAACCAGCGCGGGCGCGCTGGTTGGCCTGCAGCCGTGCTCCTCGCCCCCCACCTGCCGCTGCTGCTCGACTACGCGGACCCGCGCACCGCCACGCACCACCGCACCACTCTCAACACCCTGGCGCAGGTGCTGCAGAAGGCTGGCGCTTTCGGTGCGGCGCGCCTGCTGCATGAACGGCTCCTCGACGTCGAGACCCGCATGCTGGGCCCCGAGCACCCCGATACCTTGACCAGCCGCAACAACCTGGGCAATGCCTTGTTCGGAATGGGAGAGCCGGCCGAGGCAATACGCCTGCTCCGGCAGACCCTGGAGGACCGCACCCGCATCCTGGGCCCCGTGCACCCCGATACCTTGACCAGCCGCAATGACCTCGCATGCGCTTTGGACGGGACGGGTGAGCATGCCGAGGCGGTGGGTCTGCTGCGGCAGACCCTCAACGACCGTACCCGTGTCCTGGGCCCCGAGCATCCGCATACCCTGGCCAGCCGGGACAGCCTCGGTCTCGCGCTGGATGGCACGGGCGAGCACGCACAAGCAGTGCGCATCCACCGGAGCACCCTGGAGGACCGCATCCGTGTCCTGGGCCCCGAGCACCACCTCACCCTGCTCAGCCGCCACAACCTCGCCAGCGCCCTGACCAGGGCGGGTGAGCAGACGGAAGCGATACAGCTGCTGCGGCAGGCGCTCAACGACCACGCCCGCATTCTGGGCGACGAGCATCCGCACACGCTGGCCAGCCGGGACAGCCTCGGTCTCGCGCTGGATGGAATGGGCGAGCACGCACAAGCAGTGCGCATGCACCGGCAGACCCTGGAGGACCGCACCCGCACCCTGAGCCCCGAGCACCCGGATACCCTTGCCAGTCGCCACAACCTCGCTCTCGCTCTGACCGGCGCAGGTGAGCAGGCCGAGGCGATAGACCTGCTGCGCCGAACCTTCGATGACCGCGTCCGCATCCTGGGCGACGAGCACACGCATACCTTGAGCACCCGCAACGCGCTGGAGACAGCGCTGGCCATGTCCACCCAACGGCCACAGAACCGGTGGTGGCACTGGTTGCGGCGCAGGAACGTCGCATCCGGTGGCGGTTGAGGAGGCCCTGTATCCCCGAGCTGCCGTCAAGCGACAAGTAGCACTCTGTAATTATTGTTGCATTGCGTGAGCGTAGCGGCGGTTGGGTCCACGGCTGCGAGTGTCGGCAAACGACCGTCTGCCGACACTCACACCCGCTCACGAACCCGCAGGTGGGCACCGTCGACAACCCGCGTCGGAAATCAACGTCGGAGAACGGTCCTTCGGGTGGTTTCCGACGATGCTTCTTGGCCACTGTCGCGCTTCGACGGCCGACCAGAGCCCCGACCATCAGATCGACGCGCTTCTCCGCAACGGTGTCGACCGCGACGACATCCATGTCGACGTCGCCAGCGGCGCGAAGGCGTCCCGGCCGAAGCTCGATCTCGTCATGCAGCTGATGCGCGAGGGCGACACGTTGAAGGTGACCCGGCTCGACCGGCTCTCCCGTTCCGTCCTGCACCTGGTGACCCTCGGCGCCGAGCTGCGCGAGCGCGGGATCGGGCTGCACGTCATCGAGCAGGGCATCGACACCGCCACCATGGAGGGCCGGGTCATGTTCGGGATGCTTAGCGTGCTTGCGGAGCTCCAGAGAGAGTTGACCGCGGCGAACACGAACGATGGGCTCGCCTCCGCGCGGGCCCGCGGCCGGGTCGGCGGGCGCCGGCCGAAGCTCACAGCCGACCGGGCTGAGCTCGCCCAGCAGCTCTACGACGCCCGGGAGAAGAGCTTGGCTGTGCTCCTGGTCGAGGTGGCCGAGCTGATTGCCCGGTGAACGCGTCACCTGTTCCCCCGCACCCGCTTTTCCATCTTCCGGGAGGAACTCCCCCGCTTGGAGAAGGAGTACGCCACGCGCCTTCGTGTTCTCCGGGTCCTCAGCCGTCCCGTCGCCGGAGACCCGGCGGATCATCGGGCCGGATCGATGCCGTGGGATTGCGCGCACTCATCGCGCAGAAGGGCTCCGATCTCGACGACGTCGACGAGGCGTACATGTGCGGCCCGTCCGGCATGACCGCGGATGTGCGCATGGTCCTCACCGAACGCGGGATGGAACCGTCCCGCATCCACTCCGAGCGCTTCACCGCGGTGGCGCCGACCGCCCCGACCGGTGCGAAGCCCGCAGGCACTGCGGGCGGAAACAGCGGCGACGTGTCAGCGCGGCCGTACGACGTCACCGTGATCGACCGGGGCGTCGGCACAACGCTGTCCGTCCGCGGCTCCGAGTCAGTGCTGGACGCCGCTCTCCGTACGGGACTCGACGTACCGTACTCCTGCCGCGAAGGCATCTGCGGCACCTGTCGAGCCAAGGTCATGTGCGGTGACGTCCACCATGACCCCAGCAACCTCGAGCCCGCAGAGGCAGCCGAGGGCTTCGCCCTCGCCTGCCGTACGCGCCCCGCCGGTCATGGCGTCACGTTGGACTTCGACCACGGCTGACCACTGACCACCTGGAGACCCCGACGGGCACGTCTGCGCAGTGCACCGGGTGACAGCAGCGAGGGCAGAGCACGCATCACGCGGGTCGCTGCGATGCCGTACGCGATGCCGAAGATCAGTGAGGCGAGGAAGGCCAAGTGCCTTGAGAAGCCGTCGATCAGCGGGAAGATCTGCCAGTGGGTCAGGTAGATGTACAGGGAGCTGGTGGCCAGGAGGCCGGCGACCTGATTGATGCGTTCGCGGCTGGGGAGGGACGGCACCCACACGAGCAGGGCGAAGGTGGCGATGATGATCGCCTCTCGTCCGGGGTCGCCGGGGAAGAAGCCGGGCACTGTGGCCAGGGCGACGGCCGTGACCACGATTCGCTGTGTCTTGGCGCGTGCTTTCGCCGCCGCCCAGCCGAGTGCGAACAGCCAGAAGACGGTGACCGCGTCGGGCATCTGGGTGCGGTCGGGGAGACCGAGCAGGTCGTAGCGGGTGAGCAGGCCGATGGCGGCGAGCGTCAGGGGCAGGCCGTAGGGGAATCGGCGCTCGGCCCGGTCGGCGAGGGGGAGCGCGAGGAGGGCTACGGCGACGATCAGGATGTAGACCAGTGCCTCGATGAACCAGAAGTGCATGCCCGTCTTGCTGTCCTCGGGCCCCAGCACGCTGTCGAGGAGGGCGAGGTTGGCCAGGGTGTAGTCGTCGTTGAGGAGGAGTACGAAGCCGATCCACATCATGGACGGCACCGCGACCCGCGCGATGCTGAGGCAGGCGCGCCGGACGCGTTCGCCGCGTTCGGCGGTGGTGAGGTGGAAGCGGGCGAAGTTGTAGCCCGCGAGGGCGAGGAGCAGGTGTGCTCCGCCCTTGATGCCGAAGACGTGGATGTGCGAACCGACGATGCAGAAGATCGCCATGGCGCGCAGGGCGACGCTGGTCTCCAGCGCCCGCCTGTGCGCGGGTATCTCTACGTCCGGCGGCCTGAGTTCCCGGATCGGCGTGGTGTGCCAGCCGGTTGGCAGGTGGCCGAGCCGCTCTTCGAGGTGGAGGGACATCTCGACGTACGAGAGCGAGTCGCCGCCCAGGCTGACGAAGCTGCTGTCCGGCGTCACCTCGGGCCGGTCGAGGATGCGTGCGTAGAGCAGGCACAGGTCTTCGGGGCCGCTGCCGAGAGGGTGCTCGGGCGTCGATGGGCCCGTGCCGGCGGGGTGGGCCAGTTCGCGCACCGCGCGGTAGTCGGGCTTGCCCGTGGGCAGACGGGGAAGGTCGGCCAGGAGATGGACGCGGACTGCGCGGGCCGGCAGGCCGCACTCGCTCGTCACCAGGCTTCGTATCCGGCGCGCGGCCGCGGCGCCCGTGCCGATGGCGGCGATGGCGAGGGCATCGTCGTCGCCGGTGCACAGGGACGTGACGTCGTGCCGTGCGAGCATCGTCTCGACCTGTGCCGGGTCGATGCGCAGGCCGAGGATTTTCGCGAACCGGCTGCGGCGGCCGACGATTTCGTAAAGTCCGTCAGGGGTACGCCGCGCGATGTCGCCGGTGTGCAGCTCATCCACCGTCCGGCCCAGGGCGAGGTCCTCGGGGGTGAGGGCGTAGCCGAGCATGACGTTCGGCCCCGCGTAGACGAGCTCGCCGGTGTTCTCCGCGGGCCATTCGGGCAGCGGTTGGAGCCGGAAGGAGCCGCCGGGGATCGCGATTCCGGCTGCCTCGGGATGGGTTTCCGCGAGGGCGGGTGGCAGGTAGGCCATGCGGGCCGTGGCCTCGGTCTGTCCGTACATCGCGAACAGCTCCCAGCCGGCGGCACGGCCGAGGGCCGCGTAGTGCCGTACCCGGTCGGGGGCGAGCCGGCCGCCTGCCTGGGTGACGTAGCGCAG
Organism: Streptomyces sp. NPDC054932; assembly: GCF_053610205.1. Classification (NCBI taxonomy): domain Bacteria; kingdom Bacillati; phylum Actinomycetota; class Actinomycetes; order Kitasatosporales; family Streptomycetaceae; genus Streptomyces; species Streptomyces sp. NPDC054932. The sequence continues at coordinate 47,496 of NZ_JBSGXU010000011.1, forward strand.
GTGGGGCAGGTCCATCGCGGCGAAGCCGACGCGGTCGAGCAGGTCGAAGGTGTACGGGACGCCCGCGAAGGTCGTTCCTCGGGCATTCCGGAACAGCTTCCAGAAGCAACTGTCCGCCACCGAAAGGTCGGTGAGGATCAATGCGGCGCCGCGCAGCAGATGGCTGTGGATGACGGAAAGGCCGTAGCAGTAGTGCATAGGCAGCGTCGTGGCCGCGCGATCGGTGTCCCGGATTTCCAGGTAATCGGCTATGGATTCAGCGTTGGCCTGAAGGTTTTCGTGCGACAGGCGTACGAGTTTCGGGGATCCGGTCGATCCGGAAGTGCTCAGCAGCAGCGCGAGATCCGGGTGCAGGTCATGTGCCGAGAAGGGGCGCCGCTCGTCGAGTACCCATCGCCCGCCGTCCGGGTGTGCCACGACGTCCGGGTCGTACGCGTCGATGAGCGACTGCACGGCTTCCGGGTGGTCGCCCGGCACCAGCAGGACCGGGTGCCCCGCCGCGAGAGCGGCGAGGTGGACGACGAGCGCCTCGACGGTGTTGGCGCCGATCACCATGACCAGACGGCGCGTCCGGCCCAGACGATTGGCTGTCGCTTCCACCCGGGCGGCGAGCTCGCTGTAGGTCACCGGGCCGTCGGCGGTGATGGCCGCGGTGCGGCCGCCGTGGGCCGCGAGGGCGCCGGCGAACCGAACGGTTTTGGTACCCGGGAGTAGGGCGGGAAGGGCTGTCACGAGCGCATCTTAGGAAAGCCTTACCTCAGGGGATAGTCACAGGAAAGTCACAGCTGAGACATTGAAGATCCATAAGGAATTCACAGGTAGGGTCGGCTTCGCCGAACCACCGGTGAGGTCAAAATGTTGCGTGCATCACCCTTGCCTTTAGGTTAGCTTTACCTTACTTATTGGGCGTTCAGGTTCTCGCTGCACGTGCAGGAAGGCTTCCCATGCGACGCCCCTTGGTCCGACGCTTGACCGCGCTCTTCGCGGCAGCCCTTCTCCTCCCCGCTGTCGCCGGCTGCGGTGTCGACGAGGACGATGCCGGGCTCGTGATCTACTCCGGCCGCAACGAGAAGCTGGTCAAGCCCCTCCTGGACGAGCTCGAGAAGGCCGTCGGCACCACGGTCGCCGTCCGCTACGGCGAGAGCGCCGAACTCGCCGCCCAGATCCAGGAAGAGGGCGACAAGACCAAGGCGGGCCTGTTTTTCTCCCAGGATGCGGGAGCCCTCGGCGCGCTCTCCAAGAAGGGACTGCTGGAGCAGCTGCCCCAGGCCTCGCTCGACAAGGTCGATGCCGCCTTCCGTGGCGGCGCGGGCGACTGGGTGGGCACCTCCGGGCGCGCCCGCGTCCTCGCTTACAACCCCGCCAAGGTCGCCAAGGCCCCCGACACCGTGCACGACCTGGTCAAGCCGGAGTGGAAGGGCAAGATCGGCTACGTCCCGACCAACGCCTCCTTCCAGGCATTCGTCACCGGCATGCGCGTCCTCGAGGGCGACGACGCCACCCGCGCCTGGCTCAAGGGTCTGAAGGCCAACGAGCCGAAGGTCTACGACAACAACCTCAAGGTCCTCGACGGCGTCGGCAAGGGCGAGGTCTCGCTCGGCCTGGTCAACCACTACTACTGGTACGAGCAGGTCGCCGAAAAGGGCGAGAGCAAGGTCCAGGCGAAGATCCACTTCCTGCCTGGCGGTGACCCGGGCGCCCTCGTCAACACGGCCGGAGTCGGCATCCTCAAGGGCAGCGACCAGGCGCCGGCCGCACAGAAGGCGGTCGACTTCCTGCTCTCGGAGAAGGCCCAGAAGTACTTCGCCGAGGACACCAAGGAGTACCCGCTGGCCGCCGGCGTCACCAGCACCGTCAAGGATCTGCCGCCATTGGCCTCCCTCGACGCCCCCAAGATCGACCTCGGCAGGCTGGACTCGCTTCAGGAGACCCTGAAGATGCTCCAGGAAGCCGGGATGGTCTGACCCTGATGCACTCCACGGATCCCGTCGCACCGGCGGATCCCGCAGCCCGCCCGGCAGGCGCCACCGTGCCCGCCGGGCGGCTGCGCGCCGGGCGCCGCCCGCCCGCCGTCCTGCTCCTGCCGGCGGCCGTCGCCGCCGTGTTCGCTCTGCTGCCGCTCGGCTACCTCGCCGTTCGCTCCCTGGAGCGTGGTCCCGCGTTCGCCTGGGACGTCATCGCCAACGAGCGCACGGCGCAACTGCTCGGCCGCAGCCTCGGACTGGCCGTCGTCGTCGTATCGGTCTCCCTGCTGCTCGGCGTGTCCCTGGCCTGGCTCACCGTACGGACCGCGCTGCCCGGCGCCCGGGCCTGGTCGGTCCTGGTGACCCTGCCCCTGGCCGTGCCGAGCTACGTAGCCGCCTTCACCTGGCTGTCCGCGTTCCCCGGCCTCGCGGGCTTCGGCGGCGCCGCCCTCGCGCTGACCCTGGTGAGCTTCCCGTACGTCTACCTGCCCGTCACCGCCGCACTGCGCGGGGCCGATCCGGCACAGGAGGAGGTCTCGCGCTCACTCGGCCACGGGCCGCTGCGGACCTTCCTGCGCGTCACGCTGCCGCAGGTGCGCCCCGCCGCGGCCGGGGGAGCCGTCCTGGTCGCGCTGTACGTGTTCTCCGACTTCGGCGCCGTCTCCCTGATGCGGTACGACACCTTCACCCGCGGCATCTACACCTCCTACCGGGCCAGCTTCGACCGCACCCCGGCCGCCGCCCTCAGCGTCGTCCTGGTCGTGATGACGATCCTGCTCGTCGCCGCCGAGGCCCGTACCCGTGGCCGCGCGGGACACGCCAGGACCGGGACCGGCACGGCACGCCCCGCCGTCCCCGCGCCGCTCGGCCGGTGGCGGACACCCGCCCTGGCCTGGTGTACGGCGGTCGTAGCCATCGCCGTCCTCATGCCGCTGGCCACGCTCGGGTACTGGCTCGCCGTGGGCAACTCCGCGACCTGGGACCCGGCCCGGCTCCTCGACACCGCCGGTACCACCCTCGGCGTCGCCGCCGCGGGAGCCGCGCTCACCACCCTCCTCGCCCTGCCCGTCGGGGTGATCGCCGCCCGCCACCGCGGCCGGACCGCACACCTCCTGGAACAGTCCGCCTACGCCGGGCACGCACTGCCCGGCATCACCGTCGCGCTCTCCCTGGTCTTCTTCGCGGTCCGCTACGCCGAACCGCTCTACCAGGAAATCCCGCTGCTCGTCTGCGCGTACGCGGTGCTGTTCCTGCCCGTCGCAGTGGCAGCGACCCGGGCCGCCGTACTGCAGTCCCCGCCGGTGCTGGAGGACGTCGCCCGCTCGCTCGGCCGGCGCCCCCTGCGTGTACTGCGCGAGATCACAGTGCCGCTGGCCGCGCCCGGGGTCGCCGCCGGAGCCGCCCTCACCTTCGTCGTGTGCATGAAGGAACTCCCCGCGACGCTCCTGCTGCGCCCCACCGGCATGGACACCCTCGCCACCCGCCTCTGGACAGAGACCGGGACCGGATCGTTCGCCGCGGCGGCCCCCTATGCCGCGGCGCTCATCCTGCTGGCGGCCATCCCCTCCTACCTCCTCGGGCGGCACCGCACATGACCGACGTACAGATCACCGGAGTGTCGAAGTCCTACGGCCCGGACGCGCCCGTCCTGCGCGGCCTCGACCTCACCGTCCCCGCCGGCACTCTGGCCGCCCTCCTCGGCCCCTCCGGCTGCGGCAAGACCACGTTGCTCCGCATCGTCGCCGGCTTCCTGCGCGCGGACGCGGGCACTGTCACCGTCGGCGGGCGCACCCTGTCCGGCCCCGGAGTCCACCTTCCCCCCGAGCGACGCCGCATCGGCATCGTCCCCCAGGAAGGGGCGCTCTTCCCCCACTTGAGCGTCGCCCACAATGTTGCCTTCGGGCTGACCGGACACGACCGCGCCGAGCGCCGCAGCCGCACCGAGGAGATGCTCGAACTCGTCGGTCTCGGCGGCTACGGCGACCGGATGCCGCACGAGCTGTCCGGCGGCCAGCAGCAGCGCATCGCCCTGGCCCGAGCCCTGGCGCCGGAGCCGGCTCTGGTCCTGCTCGACGAACCGTTCAACGCCCTCGACAGCGCCCTGCGCGCCGGTGTCCGGGCGGATGTCCGAGCCGCCCTGCGTGCCACCGGAGCCACCGCCCTGCTCGTCACTCACGACCAGCAGGAAGCCCTCTCCACCGCTGACCTGGTCGCTGTCGTACGGGACGGCCGCGTGGCCCAGTGCGACACCCCGCAAGAGGTCTACCGGCGCCCGGCCGACCCCTGGGTGGCCCGCTTCGTCGGCGACGCCGTACTCGTCCCCGGCACCGCCGACCACGGCACCGCGACGACCGCGCTGGGCCGCCTCCCTCTTGCAGCGCCCCCCGTGGGACGGAGCGAGGGCACCGTCCTGCTGCGGCCCGAGCAACTCCGGCTCACCGAAACCGCGACGGCCGCCCAGGGCACCGTCACCGACGTGACCTTCTACGGCCACGACGCCATGGTCACCGTCTCCGTCGACGGCCTGGACAGCCCGGTCGGCATCCGAGTCGCCGGGCCCGTCGCCGTACGCCCGGGCCAGCGCACCGGCATCCTCGTCAAGGGCGAGGCAACACTGCATCCATGAGCCAGAGGCGTTCCAGGGTCCCTGGCCAGGTGGTGGAGTGTTGGCGGATACGAAGGGGAGTGGCCCCGCGAACCGGTCGCCGACACACTGAGCCCCCGGGCTCCCGGTGGCCGGGCCTGTGGATGACGCGGGCGGGCGAGACCTTCGGTCAGGCATTGACGTGCCCGCGCCCTGCGGGCTCGACCGTCGTGCCCGGCCGAGCGGTCCTCCGGTCGCCTGTGGCACTTCGCGAAGACCGGGGTCCGGCTCTCACAGAAAGCCACCCGGAATGCACCTCGACCCCCTGGCGATCCTCACCGCCTTCGGTCTGATCTTCCTCGCAGAGCTCCCCGACAAGACGATGGTCGCCTCCTTGGCGATGGGCACGCGCATGCGCCCGCTCTACGTCTGGTTCGGCACATCGAGCGCCTTCATCGTGCACGTCGATCGCAGTCGGGGCGGGCAGCCTGATCGGGCTCCTGCCCGACTGGATCGTCAAGCTCGTCTCCGCTGCCCTCTTCGCGTTCGGCGCGTTCATGCCGCTGCGCGGCGCAGCGCGGCGACCTCAACCGCGCCTGCCGCAAGCCCGACGGCACCTTCGACTGGGAGGGCACGGGCGCCTGCCCGAACAACGCCCCCACCCGCCCCAACGGCGGCCAGCCAGCCAAGAGCCAGTGCGCCACGGCCGAGGTGACCACGGGCGCACCGGGCACCGTCGACCACACCATCGACGCCGGCCTCTTCCTCGACCGCCTCTGACCCCGTCCTGAGACGTGTTCCGCTTGTCGCAGCGCGCTCGGTACCCGCGCTGCGACAGCGGCACACCCGGCATCGGTCCCGGTGCCGGAAGGCCCCACGACCCGGCCCGAGGGGTCGAGGAAGTCGCGGTACTGCTCCCTGCTCCCTGCGAGCCGCTCCGGCCATCGGTGCGCCTCGCAGCTGCGCGGGAGCATTCCCAGGCCCTACGTCACTTTGACACCTACGTTGCTCCGTTCGAGGGGTGATCGAGGTGGGGGATCCGCCTGGCTGGTTGTGTGTTCGATCAGCAGTGGGCGTCGGGCGAGAACGCGACCTTGGGGATGTTGTCAGCTTGGCGGGAACCGCCCGGATTGGGCCCGGAGGAGGAGCTGGGCCGGCCACGGCAGATCGATCCCCTCGCGTCCGGCATTGGCCACGACCACGGCTCGGCCATGGAAGGAGCGATGTCGGTCACCATTCCGCGCCCCGCGTGGTGCAGTTGATCGACAGCTCCAGGGCGTCGTATGCACGCGCCCATCGTGCCGCCACTGGGGAGGCGCGGTTGTTCTGCTCGGCAGGGGTGAGACGCATCAGGGCATTGAGCCAGGTCTCGTACCACCCGTCGAAACCGGACTGGTGGCCACAGCGTGCCGAGCCCGATGCTGAATCCTTCACCTCCTGTGTGCCCAGGGCAGCTCTTCTTGGGCCTTGTCGACGGTCGTGCTGTGTTCGTCGCTGAGGGTGGCGAGGTGGCGCTCGGCGTCGAGGGCCGCTGCGCAGCCGGAGCCGGCTGCGGTGATGGCTTGGCGGTAGGTGTGGTCGACGACGTCGCCGGCGGCGAAGACGCCGGGGATGTTCGTGCGGGTCGAGGGCAAGGTGACCTTGATGTAGCCCTCGTCGTCGAGGTCGACCTGTCCGGTGAAGAGTTCGGTGCGGGGGTCGTGTCCGATGGCGATGAACAGGCGGGTGACGTCGAGGTCGCGGAGCTTTCCGGTGAAGGTGTCGCGCAGGACGACGCCGGAGAGCATGCCGTTCGTTTCCTTGATCTCGGCGATTTCGCTGTCGAAGGCGAAGGAGATCTTGTCGTCGGTGAAGGCCCGGTTCTGCATGACCTTGGAGGCACGCAGGGCGGAGCGGCGGTGGACGATGGTGACCGAGCGGGCGAAGCGGGTGAGGAAGGTGGCCTCTTCCATGGTGGTGTCGCCGCCGCCGACCACGACGATGTCGCGGTCACGGAAGAAGAACCCGTCGCAGGTGGCGCACCAGGAGACCCCGCGGCCGGAGAGCTCGTCCTCCTTGGGGAGGCCGAGCTTGCGGTAGCCGGATCCGGTCGCGATGATCACCGTCTTGGCGCGGTGGACGGTGCCGACGATGACGTCGCGGACGTCGTCGGTCGGGGTCGTCTCGGTCACGTCAGGTGTCTCAGGCCTTCGACTTGGCGTCGATCTCGGCGATGAGTCCCTCGATGAGGCCCTTGATCTCGTCGCGGATGGGGCGGACGGCCTCGACGCCCTGGCCGGCCGGGTCCTCGAGCTGCCAGTCGAGGTAGGTCTTGCCGGGGAAGTACGGGCAGGCGTCCCCGCAGCCCATGGTGATGATGTAGTCGGACGCCTGGGCGGCCTCGGGGGTGAGGACCTTGGGCTTCTGGTCGGAGATGTCGATGCCCAGCTCTGCCATGGCGGCGACGGCGGAGGGGTTGATCTGCTCGCCGGGCACGGAACCGGCGGAGCGGACCTCGACGCGGTCGCCGGCGAGGTGGCGCAGGAACCCGGCCGCCATCTGGGAGCGGCCCGCGTTGTGGATGCAGACGAACAGGACGGAGGCGGCAGGAGCGGAGGACATCTGTTCTTCCTTGGGGTGAGGCGACTGCGATGGGGATGCGGGGGCTTTTAGGGAGCGAGCTGGGTGAGGAGCTCGGTGACGCGGGCGTCGATGGCGTCGCGGATGTCGCGGACGACGGCGATCGGCGCCCCGTCGGGGTCGGCCACGGGCCAGTCGAGGTAGCGGCGGCCCGGCACCACGGGGCAGGCGTCACCGCAGCCCATCGTGATCACGGTGTCGGCGGCCTGGACGACCTCTTCGGTCAGCGGCTTGGGGTAGGCGTCGGCCAGGTCCACCCCGGCCTCGGTAAGGGCCTGGGCGATGTGCGGCGCCACCCCGCCCGCGGGGTCGGTGCCCGCGGAGGAGACGGTGACCCGCTCGCCCGCCCGGTGGGCCAGGAGGGCGGCGGCCATCTGGGAGCGGCCGGCGTTGTGGCTGCACACGAACAACACCCGGCTCGGCCCGCTCGTCAGCCCCCGGGTGTGGGCGAGAGCGTCGAGGCGGTCGGCGGTCAGCCGTTCCGCCAGCACGACCAAGTGCGTACGGACCCGTGCCTGCTCGGCGAGACGCGTGTAGGAGTCGGCGAGCAGGCCCAACACGGTTTCCGGCGCGAAGTGGCCGGCATATCGGGTGGCGAGACGGGCAGCCCCGGCGGCGAGGCGTTCGTCCGGCAGGAGCGGCGAGGAAGGCGAGGGCATGGCGATCCCGTTCAAAGGAGCCAATAGGATCAGCTCGGGCTGGTGTCAGCCCCAACTGATGTGACAGTATCAGTCCATGATGACGTCAGTCGACACTGATCTGATCCGGGTTCTGGCCGACCCGCTCAGGCTCCGGATCGTGACCCTGCTCGCCCGCGAGACGCTCTGCACCACCCACCTCGTGGAGGAGACGGGCGCCAAGCAGACGAACCTCTCCAACCACATGAAGGTGCTGCGCGAGGCGGGGGTCGTGGAGACGGAGCCATGCGGCCGGTACATCTACTACCGCCTGCGCCCGGAAGTCATCGAAGCCCTCGCCGGTCAGTTCGCCGACCTCGCCCAGACCGCGCGAGCCACCGCAGAAGCGAACCTCAAGCGGTCCTGCCCATAGCCTTCCGCGCTTTGCCTCACCTGCCCGAGGAGAACCAGCCTTGACCGCCACCCAGCCCGTCGGCACCCCGATACCTGCCGACGTGCCCCAGCCCGCACCTGGCGCGACCCCGCCCCGCACCCCGCTGATCGCCCGCGCCGCCGCCGAGCTGGTCGGCACTGCGGCACTCGTCGCGGTGGTCGTCGGCTCGGGCATCCAGGCCACAAAGCTCACCCAGGACGTGGCCCTGCAGCTGCTGGCCAACTCCACCGCCACGGTCTTCGGGCTCGGCGTCCTCATCGCGCTCCTCGGCCCGGTGTCCGGGGCGCACTTCAACCCGGCTGTGACGCTGGCCGAGTGGTGGACCGCCCGCCGTGGCGGCGCCGGCGTCACCGCCCGCGAGCTGGCCGTCTACGTGCCTTCGCAGATCGCCGGTGCCATCGCGGGCGCGATCCTGGCGGACGCGATGTTCGGCGAGCCGCTGGTGAAGTGGTCGACGCACGACCGCTCCGCCGGGAACCTCCTCCTCGGCGAGGTGGTCGCCACGGCCGGCCTGATCCTGCTGATCTTCGGCCTGGCGCGCACCGACCGCCTGCGCTTCGCGCCCGTCGCCGTCGCCTCGTACATCGGCGCCGCGTACTGGTTCACCTCCTCCACCTCCTTCGCCAACCCGGCCGTGACCATCGGCCGCGCCTTCACCGACACCTTCGCGGGCATCGCCCCGGCCTCCGTGCCCGGCTTCATCGGCGCGCAGCTGGCCGGCGCGGTCGTGGGCCTGGCCCTGGTCGCGGTCGTCTTCATGCGCGGCAAGACGGACGACGGAACGCCTGCGGCATGACGCAGCGCACGGACGTGGTGGTGATCGGTGGCGGCCAAGCAGGACTCGCCGCCGGATACCACCTGCGCCGCCTGGGCGTCGAGCACGTCATCCTCGATGCCCAGACGGCGCCCGGCGGAGCCTGGCAGCACACCTGGGACTCCCTGCGCCTCTTCTCCCCGGCCCAGTACTCCTCCTTGCCCGGGCGGCTCATGCCCTCCCAGTCGGGGGAGCTCCACCCTGACGCCGCCCACGTCGTCGAGTACCTCACCGACTACGAGAAGCGGTACGCGCTCCCCGTCCAGCGCGGCATCTGGGTCGACAGCGTGCACCGGGACGGGCCCGGACTGCGGGTCGAGACGGACTCCGGAGCATGGATCGCGCGGGCGGTGATCAGCGCCACCGGGACCTGGACCCGTCCCTTCGTGCCCGCTGTTCCCGGACGGCGCGACTACCGGGGCCGCCAGCTGCACACCGTTCAATACCGCAGCCCGTCCGAATTCGCCGGACAGCGGGTGGTCGTGGTCGGGGGCGGCAACTCGGGCGCTCAGATCGCCGCCGACGTCGCCGGTACGGCCGAGCTGACCTGGGTCACCCAGCGCCCGCCCCGCTACCTGGCCGACGACATCGACGGCCGCGCCCTCTTCGACGCGGCGACCGCCCGGCGCCGCGCCCTCGACGAAGGCCGCACCGACACCGGAGGCGTCGCCTCCCTCGGCGACATCGTCGCCGTTCCGCCCGTACGCGCCGCCCGCGATGCCGGACTCCTCAGCGCCCGACCGATGTTCACCTGCCTCACCACGACCGGGGTCGAGTGGGCCGACGGTACCCGGACCGAAGCGGACACGGTCATCTGGTGCACCGGCTTCCGCCCCGCCCTCGCCCCTTTCGCCTCGCTGCGCCTGCGCGGGAGCCGTGGCCGCATCGCGACCGTCGGCACCCGCGCCGCGGATGAGCCCCGCCTGCACCTGCTCGGCTACGGCGACTGGACCGGCCCCGCCTCGGCCACCCTCATCGGCGTCGGCCGCCCCGCCCGGGAGGCGGCCAGGGAGATCGCCGGGCTGCTGCGGGCTTGACCTTCGAGTCGGGTTGAAGGTTTACGTTCGAGGTATGAGCACACTGCGCATCTCGCAGCTGGCCGAACGCTCCGGCGTACCGGCTTCCACACTGCGGTTCTACGAGACGGCTGGCCTGCTGCCCGCCGAGCGGACGTCGTCCGGGTACCGCCAGTACGGGCCGGACGCGGTGGAGCGGCTGGCCTTCATCTCCTCCGGGAAGCTGCTGGGCCTCGCGCTGGAGGACATCCTCGATCTGCTCGACGTACGGGACGCGGGGGTGTGCGCCGCGGTGCGGGCGCGGATGATGCCGCTGGTTGCCGACCGGATCGCGGACGCGGACCGCCGCTCGGCCGAGCTGGCGGCGTTCTCCTCCCGCCTCTCCGAGGTCCACCGACAGCTGTCCGGGCCGGCGCCGTCCGGCGGATGCGGCCCGGACTGCGGCTGCACCACCACCGCCGAGGAGCAGCCCCAGGCACCAGGGCCTGTGATGGTCGAACTCTCAGCCCGCCCTCGGGAGGCGGCCGACGAACCATGGCGGGAGGCGCCGGTGGCCTGCACGCTCGGCGTAGCCGAGCTCGGCCGGCGCGCCGCCCAGTGGCAGGACCTGGTCGCGCAGGCCACCGGCCGTGAAAAGGTCACCGACGGAATCCGCCTGGCCTTCCCCAGCACACCGGAGCTGGCCGCGGAACTCGCCGCGCTCGCGGCGGCCGAGCAGGACTGCTGCGCGTTCTTCGACTTCACCCTGAGCCTGGCTCCCGCACGCCTGACGCTGACCGTGCGCGCGCCCGAAGCCGCGAGCCGCCTGCTGGCCGACCTGTTCGGAGCCACCGTATGAACCCCGAGACGAAATCCTCCGGCAAGTCCCTCCTCGGCGTGGGTGGCGCTCGGTGTACCGGCCCTGCGCGGCCTGCTGCATCGGCCCGATCCTGGCCGTCCTCGGCGGGCTGGGAGTGCTCTCGGCCGTCGGCGCCCTGTGGGTTCCCGCCCTGGCCGCCGTCACCGTTCTCGCCGCTGGCGCCACGGCATGGGTGTGGCACCGGCGTCGCAGGGCTGCGCCTGCACGACCGCGCCAGGGCCCGCCGACCTGGGCCTGCCCACCCCGCCGCCCGCAGAAGGACGGACCCGCTTGCCACAATGAGCCGGGCCCCGGGCAGGGCCGCCGCACGATCAGTACGGACGTACAGCAAGGGGTCATCAGGGTGTCGCAGGAACCGCAGGGTCCGGTCGCGCGCATGGAGCACCACCAGATCCCGGTCTACCTCGGCGCCATGGCCCTGGGCGCACTCCTCGGCTGGGCGGTGCCGTCGGCGGGGCCGGGACTTGAGCACGCCATCAACCCCGTCCTGGGGGCACTGCTGTTCGTGACCTTCCTCCAGGTCCCGGCCGGCGACCTGATCCGCTCCCTGCGTGACGGCCGGTTCCTGTCCGCGGCCCTCGTGGTGAACTTCGTCGTCGTACCCCTGGTTGTCGCCGCGATGTTCACGTTCCTGCCCGCCGACCAGGCCGTACGCATCGGTGTCCTGCTGGTGCTGCTGTGCCCGTGCGTGGACTACGTCATCGTCTTCAGCGGCCTGGCCGGAGGGGACAGCCGTCGGCTTCTGGCCGCGACCCCGCTCCTGCTCGTCGCGCAGATGCTGCTCCTGCCAGGCATGCTGTACCTGTTCATGGGGCCCGACCTGGCCGACATCGTCGAGGTCGGCCCGTTCCTGGAGGCCTTCCTCTTCCTCATCGTGATCCCCCTCGTGCTGGCCTGGGCCCTCCAGGCGTGCGCGGCCCGTACGGCGGCCGGGCAGAAGGTGTCGGATGCGGCCACGACGACGATGGTGCCGCTGATGGCCGCCACCCTCATCACCGTGGTCGCCTCCCAGGTCCCCAAGCTCGGCGGGAGTCTCGGCGATGTCGCGGCCGTCATCCCCTTCTACGCGGCGTTCCTCGTGGTCATGGCCTTCGCCGGACGCCTCGTCGCCCGCCTCTTCCGCCTCGAAGCGCCCGCAGCCCGCGCGGTCGTCTTCACCGGAGCGACCCGCAACTCCCTGGTCGTGCTTCCCCTGGCCCTTGCCCTCCCCGACGAGCTCGCGGTCGCGGCGGTCGTCGTGGTCACCCAGACCCTGGTCGAGGTCATCGGCATGGTCGCCTACGTGCGCCTGGTGCCGCGCCTGGTTCCGGAGCCGGTCACGGTCGCGTGAGGATGGTGCAGATCTCGCCTTCGGAGCAGGTGCCGGGGTCGGTGGCGGCGGCCCGCCGGGCGAGTTCGCGCAGCGCGGTGCATGTCGTGCGGAGTTCGGCCATGCGCTGCTCGATGTCCGTCAGCCGCTGATCGATGAGGCTTGTGACCTGGGCGCGCGGGGCCTGCCCGCTGTCGCGGATCCTCGGGACCGAGCGGATCTCGGCGAGCGTCGGGCCCGCACCCTGGGCGTCACGGATGAACGCCAGCCGGCCCGCCGCCTCCGGCGCGTAGTCGCGGTGGCCGCCGGTCGTACGGGGTGGAGCGGGCAGCAGCCCTGCCTGCTCGTAGAAGCGGATGGTCTTGGCCGTCACCTGGCCGGCTGCCGCGAGGTCTCCGATGAGCATCCCTGCACGCTACGCCTTGACCTTCCAGTGTGCTGGAAGGTCTATGTTCGGTTCACAAGGCCACCGACCTGGAGGGACAGCGGGATGCGGATCACGATCCTCACCGTGCCGGACTGCCCGAACGTACCGGTCGTACGCGAGCGGCTCATGGCGGCACTCGACGGCCGCGCAGCCGGGATCGAGCTGGTCGAGGTGTACGAGGAGTGCGACGCGGCCCGGTGGGGCATGAGCGGGTCTCCGACCGTTCTTCTCGACGGAATCGACCCCTTCGCACCAGCCCCGGCAGGCGGACGAGCAGGACTGCTGCGAGACGGACCTTCTGGACCCGATCGGCCGGGCAGGACGCGGCAGGCGCGCGCCCGCGGAGCGTGGCCTGCGGGTGGTCCAGCAGGCGATCCTGCGGCACTTCGCCACTACGGGCCGCGCCCCGGATGCCGCCCTGCTCGAACCCTTGGCAGCAGAAGCCGGGCGGACAGTCGACGACGTCCTGGCCGAAGCCAGGCCCGCGCCACCCTGATCGGGCAGCAGACCTTCGGCCCGCTCCTCCAGGACGGCTGACCGCACAGCCGCAGCCGCATCCGTTATGCCCTGCCGGGAGCGGGCATCTTTGCCACCCGCGGCCGACTCGTTGAGTACCGGCCCAGAACTGGCAGGCCATGATGAACGCGATCGCGATGGACCGGCAGGCCGTGCACAAGGACTACGAGCGTGCCCGCCAGACCTTCCACCGCCTGATCGACAGCGCCTCCAAGAAGGAACTCTCGAGTACCACCCACGGCACCAAGTGGACCAACGAGCAGCTGCTGTGGCACATGCTGTTCGGCTACGTGGTCGTCCTGCGTCTGCTGGTCCTGGCCCGCGTCTTCGGCCGGCTGCCCCGGAGCGCGAGCAGGCTTTTCTCCCGAGTGCTCGACGCGGCGACCGTACCCTTCGACTGGGTCAACTACGTCGGCCCGCGCGGGGCGGTGAAGTTCTACGGGCCGCAGCGGATGGGTGCCGCATTCGATCGCGTCATCGACTCCCTGCACCGCCACCTGGCCTCGGAGCCGGATGCCCGGCTCGCCCGCGGCATGCACTACCCCGTCCGCTGGGATCCGTTCTTCAAGGACTTCATGACCCTCGCGGACATCTATCGCTACCCCACCCAGCACTTCGACTTCCACCGTCGCCAACTCACCCTGCACGATGGCGACTGACACCGGCGGCCGGACGAGCGGCGCCACGCCATCTGTGGGCTATGGCGCTCCAACAGCACCGGTCGCGCCAGGGGGGGTCCGCTCGCGAGATGCCCGCGCCCTTCGGCGGGTGGCATCCGGCGCTCGGAGGTCTGGACGAAGCCTGCGTGCACAGCCGGTGTCTTTCCCCGAAGGCGGGGCCGTGTCGTAGCGCATGAAGCTTTGACCAGCGAGGATGCCCATCATGCCCATCATGCCCACTGACGCGAACCTCGACTCCTTCCGCTCGACGCACGCGACGCCGGTCGTGTTCGGGGCGGGCGCGGCGATCGGTGTTCTGGGCGGGATGATCGGGCTGGGCGGCGCTGAGTTCCGCCTGCCGCTGCTGATCGGCCTCTTCGGGTTCGCCGCACTCTCGGCGGTCATCCTGAACAAGGCGATGAGCCTGGTCGTGATCCTGATCGCGCTGCCCGCCCGGCTTGGCTCGGTCCCTGCGGCCGAGATCGCGGCGCGCTGGCCGGTGGCGGTCAACCTGCTGGCCGGCAGCCTGCTGGGAGCGTGGGTGGGAGCGACCTGGGCAGTACGCATGCGCAGCAGCACCCTCTACAAGGTGCTGGCCGCCCTGATGGTGCTCATGGCCGCGGCCCTCGTGGTCACCCACACCACCGCCTTGGGCACCCTCGATCTGCCGCAGTGGGCGCAGGTGCCTGCTGGGGTGGTGGCCGGGTTCGGCATCGGCGTGGTCGCGGCGATCATGGGCGTGGCAGGCGGTGAGTTGCTGATCCCGACGATCGTGCTGCTCTTCGGAGAGGACATCAAGACCGCCGGGAGCCTGTCCCTGCTGGTCTCGCTTCCCACCATGCTCGTGGCGTTCGCCCGTTACAGCCGCGACGGCAGCTTCGTCGTCCTCGGCGCCAACCTCCGCTTCACGGCGATCATGGCCGCCGGCTCCGTCGCCGGCGCGGTCCTGGGCGGGTTGCTCCTCGGCGTCTTCCCGGACCTGATCCTCATCCCTCTGCTCGCCGTGATCCTCCTCGTATCCGCGGTCAAGCTCGCCCGTCACGACTGACTTCGCCGAGACGCGTCCGCACGTCGTCGTCGGGCGCCCGCGGACGGAGCCACCGGACCCTGTTCAGTCGATCAGAGGGCTCCGGCGTTCCAGCAGGACCACGTCCCGCCAGGCCCCGTGGTGCCGGCCGATCCGCTCTCGGGTGCCGATGACACGGAAACCGGCTCGTGCGTGGAGGGCGAGGCTGGCGGTGTTCTCGGGGAAGATCCCGGACTGGATGGTCCAGATGTCCGCGGCCTCGGTCGAGGCGATCAGGGCGTCGAGCAGGGCGCGGGCGACGCCGCGGCCGCGCGCCTCGGGGTGGACGTATACGGAGTGCTCGACCACTCCCGCGTACGCGCACCGGTCCGAGACCGCGCTCGCCGCGACCCAGCCCGACACTCGGCCGTCGCGGTCGAGGGCGACGAAGCGGTGGCCGGGCAGCTTGGCCTTGTCGAATGCGGCCCACTCGGGGGCCTGCGTCTCGAAGGTGGCGTTTCCCTCGTCGATCCCGGCCTGGTAGATGCCGAGCACCTGCTCGGCGTGCTCGGCCAGCAGCGCCTCGATGCGCACCGCGGTCATGCCGTCTTCGCGGCGCCGGCCAGCAGCGCGCCCATGGCGGCGAGCACGGACGGCTCGACCCGGTAGTACACCCAAGTGCCCCGGCGCTCGGAGGACAGCAGCCCGGCCTCTTTGAGCTTCTTCAGGTGGTGGGAGACGGTGGGCTGGGAGACGCCGACGTCGGAGATGTCGCACACGCAGGCCTCCCCGCCCTCGTGGGAGGCGACGGCGGAGAACAGGCGCAGGCGCACGGGGTCACCGAGGGCCTTGAACATCTTCGATGCGACCTCGGCCTCCTCGGCCGACATCGGGCGCTCGTTCAGCGGCGGGCAGCAGGCCGCGACGACGTCGGGCTCCAGCAGTGGCAGAACCTTCACATTCGACATACGTCTATGTTGACACATGTCGAACCAAGAGGGCAGGGGGTCAGCTGCGGGCCAGGTGGGCGGCCAGGCGGCGGGCCGCCCGGGCGGCATCCCGGCCGACCCCGCGCAGGGCGTTCGAGGACAGGCTGCGCTGCCACTCCAGCCCGACGAACTCCAGGCCCGGATGGGCAGGGGAAGCGCCACCGTGGTGGTGGGGGTGTCCGGCCGGGTCGAGGGTGCCGTCGAGTCCGGCGAGGTAGGGCAGGTGGGGGCGGTAGCCGGTGGCGAGGATCAGCGCGTCCAGCCGCTCCGTGGTGCCGTCGGCCCACGTGACCCGGTCGTCGGCGAGGCGGCTGAACATCGGGCGGCGGTCGGGGGCGCCGGCGGTCAGGGCGGCGCGGTAGCGGCCGTCGTCCAGGACCGGAGGGGCGGGCGGAGTCTTCAGGAGGCGTCCGAGCGGGGCGGTGTCCAGGCCGGTGCGGGTGAGCCAGAAGTGCAGGTCCTTGCCCAGCAGGTGCTGGCGGGCGAACTTCACCGGCGCCCGCGTGGCCAGGCTCGCGCGGCTTTCGAGGGCGAGCTCGGCGGCGATCTGCACCGCGGAGTTCCCCGCCCCGACCACCACCACGCGCCGCCCGGCGAACGGAGCCGGGCTGCGGTAGTCGGCCGCGTGCAGGACCTGGCCGGCAAAGGCATCCAGGCCCGGCAGGTCGGGGCGGTGCGGGCGGCCGAAGCTGCCCGAGGCGGCGACCACCGCCCGCGCGCGCAGCTGCCCACCGTCCTCCAGCTCGACCGTGAATCCGGTCCCGTCGGCCCTGACCGCGATCACGCGCTGCCCGGTGCGGATGTCGGCCTGCAGGCGGCTGGCGCAGGAGGTCAGGTAGGCGACGACCTCGTCCCGGTGCGGGTAGCGGTCCGGATCCCCCCCGAAGGGCATGCCGGGCAGCGCGCTGAACCGGGCCGGGGAGAACAGGGTCAGGCTGTCGTAGTAGTGCGGCCACGATCCCGCCGCCCGGTCCGACGCCTCCAGCACCACCGGCTTCAGCCCTGTCCTGACCAGCGCGTGTGCGGTGGCCAGCCCCGACTGCCCGCCTCCGATGACGACGGCTTCCACGTGCTCCACGGCAACTCCTGATAGTTAGATGAATGTCTATGTTGACGTCTATCGATACAGGTGTCATGCTGATCACGCAAGCCATAGACAAACTTCGAAGCAGGAGGAGTCGTCATGAACGAGCCGGTCACCCCCACCAGCCCGAACCGCGCCGAGGCGGCAGGTTCTTGTTGCGGCACCACCCCCGCGCAGCCCGCCGCCGAGGTGGCGCCCGCCCAGTCCTCACCCTGCTGCGGCACCAGCGAGGGCGCGGAAGCAGCCGGAGCCTGCTGCGCCCCGCAGGCCAAGCGCGAGGCCGTCGCCACCGGCGCCGGCTGCTGCTGACCACCTGAAGTCCCCGCCCACCCGCCCGCCTGCACGAAGCCCCGGAGACATGCCATGAGCGAGACCACCACCGAGCTGCCCGTCGTCGTCATCGGGGCCGGCCCCGCCGGACTCGCGGCCGCCGCCCACCTCCTCGACCGCGACCTCACGCCCCTCGTCCTGGAGGCCGGCCCGCTCGCCGGGGCCGCCGTGCGCGAGTGGGCCCACGTACGGCTGTTCTCCCGCTGGGGCGAGCTCGTCGACCCGGCCGCGGAGAAGCTCCTCGCCCCGACCGGCTGGACCAAGCCGGCCGAGGACACCTACCCCTCCGGCGGGGACTGGGTCGAGCGCTACCTCCAGCCGCTGGCCGACGTGCTCGGCGAGCAGGTCCGCTACGGAGCGCGCGTCACCGGCGTCTCCCGCACCGGACGCGACCGCATCGTCGACGCCGACCGCGACACCCAGCCCTTCGTCGTCCACTACGAGAACGCCGACGGCCACGAGCAGCGCCTCTTCGCCCGCGCCGTCATCGACGCCTCCGGCACCTGGTCCACCCCCAGCCCCGCCGGCGGCAGCGGACTCGCAGCCCTCGGCGAGAAGGCCGCCGCCGCCCGCATCACCTACCGCGTCCCCGACCTGAAGGACCCCGCCGTCCGTGCCCGCTACGCGGGCAAGCGCACCGCGGTCGTCGGCTCCGGCGCCTCCGCCTTCACCGCCCTCGCCCACCTCGCCGATCTCGCCAAGTCCGACGACGGCCGGGGGACGCACGCCACCTGGATCCTGCGCCGCGGGATCTCCGGCTCGACCTTCGGCGGCGGCGAGGCCGACCAGCTGCCCGCCCGCGGCGCCCTCGGTCTGGCCGCCAAGGCAGCCGTCGACGGTGGCTACGCCGACGCGGTCACCGGCTTCCGCACCGACACCATCGAGGAGACCGACGATGGCCGCGTCGCCCTGGTGGGCGAGGACGGCCGCCGCCTGGGCCCGGTGGACGAGATCATCGTCCTGACCGGCTTCCGCCCCGACCTGTCCTTCCTGGACGAGCTGCGCCTGGGCCTGGACGAGCGCCTCCAGGCCCCCGTGGAGCTGGCGCCGCTGATCGACCCGAACCAGCACTCCTGCGGCACCGTCTACCCGCACGGCGTGAACGAGCTCTCCCACCCCGAGAAGGACATCTACCTCGTCGGCATGAAGTCCTACGGCCGCGCCCCCACCTTCCTCGCCATGACCGGCTACGAGCAGGTCCGCTCCATCGCCGCCGCCCTCGCAGGCGACAGGGAAGCCGCCGAGCGCGTCGAACTCACCCTGCCCGAGACCGGGGTGTGCGGCGGCGCGGGCCTCTTCGACGAGCCCGCCGCCGCGGAGGAGACCGGTGGCGGGTGCTGCGCCGCCCCGGCCACCCTCACCATCGGCGCCGCTCCCGCTCCCGCTTCCTCCGGTGGCTGCTGAGGTGAGCGACCTTCAAAGCGGCGTGGTCGCGACCGGGGCGGGGGTCCGGTCGCGGCCACGCGCCGTCCTGCCCGCCCTCTGCCTCACCCAGATCACCAGCTGGGGCATCGTCTACTACGCCTTTCTCGTCCTCAACCCGGCCATCACCGCCGACACCGGCTGGAGCGCGGGCGCGACCACCGCAGCCTTCTCCGCCGCCCTCGTCGTCTCCGCCATGGCCGGGATCCACGTCGGCCGCGTCCTGGACCGCCGCGGCCCCCGCACCGTCATGACGGCAGGCTCCGTCCTGGGTTCGCTGAGCCTGCTGGTGATCGCCGCGGCCCCCAACCTGGCCGTCTTCTTCGCCGGATGGCTGCTCGCCGGAGCGGCCATGGCCGCCATCCTCTACCAGCCCGCCTTCGCCGCCCTCACCCGCTGGTGGGGCCCCGAGCACATCCGCGCACTCACCATCGTCACCCTCGCCGGCGGACTCGCCTCCACCGTCTTCGCACCCCTGACCGCAATGCTCGCCGACCACATGTCCTGGCGCGCCACCTACGCAGTGCTCGCCGGCATCCTCGCGGCCCTGACCGTCCCGGCCCACGCGATCGCGCTGAAGGCCCCGTGGCCGCCGGCCCCGCCGAGCCCGCCGCACGTCACCAGCGGCCACGAAGGCGTGGTGCGCAGCCGGGCGTTCTGGATGCTGGCCGTCACCTTCACCCTGTCCGCGTTCGCGATGTACGCCGTCGTCATCGGCCTCGTCCCCCTCCTCCTCGAACGCGGCTACACCACCACCCAAGCCGCATGGGCCCTCGGCCTCGGCGGCGCGGGCCAAACCCTCGGCCGCACCCTGTACGCGACCCTCGCCCACCACCTCGGCGTCACCGCCCGCACCGTCACCCTCATCGCACTCGGCGCCCTCACCACCGCAGCCCTCGCCACCGTGGCAGGCCCGTACGCCCTGCTCGTTGCGGTCTCCATCCTCGCCGGGGTGATCCGCGGCAACCTCACCCTCCTCCAGGCGACCGCCGTCACCGACCGCTGGGGCACCACCCACTACGGCCGACTCTCCGGACTCCTCGGCGCACCCGCGCACGCAGCGGCCGCCCTCGCCCCCTTCGCCGGCGCCCTCCTGGCCGGACCCCTCGGCGGACACCCGGCACTCTTCGCACTGCTTGCCGCACTGTCGATCACCGCCGCTGTCACAGCATTCGGGACTCGTCCGGGCAACGGCCCCAGCAGATGATCAAGCCGAAATCCCGTGGAGCCCACCTGCCTGGCGTGGAATGATCTTCGCGACTGCTGACGAAAGGGAGGGCTGAAAACGTGTACGTACCGTCATCTGCACGCGCTCTCGATGATGATGAGCGCGAGCTCGTGGAGCTGGCACGCCGCACCATAGACGCGCATACCGACGCCGGGCCCGACGAAGACGGGATCCACACGATGGGCGCCGCGGTCATGGCCGCCGACTACCGGATGTTCGCCGGCGTGAACCTCTACCACTTCACCGGCGGACCCTGCGCCGAACTAGTGGCTCTGGGAGCCGCACGAGCCCAGGGCGCCCGCCAGATGCGCTGCATCGTTGCCGTGGGAAACCACGGGCGCGGCGTCATCGGTCCGTGCGGGCGCGATCGGCAGGTCTTCGTGGACTACTACCCCACCATGCGCGTCATCGTGCCCACGCCCGCGGGGCCCAGGTCCGTTCTCGCCGCCGACCTGATGCCGCTGACCCAGCGATGGACCCCGGAAGGCATGAACAGTCTCGACCCATCGCTCTACCAAGACCCCGAGACGGCCGGTCCCCCGATCATCCGGTTCAACCCCCGCTACCTTGAAGACGTCCGCTCCGGCGCCAAGACCAAGACCACCCGCTTCCGGGATCCGGCCCAGCTCGGGCCGGCACGGCTGGTGTTTGAAAGCGACCCCGAAGTCGTTCTGCCGGCAGAGGTGACCGACATCAGGCACTGCCTGGTCAGCGACCTCACCAACCAGGACGCCCGGGCCGAGGGGCTGACGACCGCAACCGAACTCCGGGACGGCCTCAAGGGCCACTACCCGGATCTGGCGGGAACCGACGAAGTCGACGTCATCACCTTCCAGCTCACCGACGGGACAGGAGCCGCCTGAACCACGGAGGCACCGGCGACGACTGGGCTGCAAGGTGACGACGAGCAGATCTCCTCTGACGCCCGCACCATCCGGCCGGGCTTCCTTCGCTCTCTTGCAGACCCTCGTACGCGCCCAGCCTCGCCCAGCCTCGCGCACGGCCACACCGGCGATCAGCTGCCTGCGGAGAGGCCCCCGTCAAGGAGCCGCGCCGTGAGTTCCATGCACCGCGTCCGGGCCGCGGAGAAGCCATAGGGCATCTTGGTCACCGCTTCGAAGGCACCCATCCGGGAGTCCTCCTCGCCGCTCGCCTCGGCGTCGTCGATCTCGAAGAGCTTCTCCTCGGCCACGTCCAGTCCGGCGGCTTCGATGGCCTGGAGCAGGGCCTCGTGGTGGGCGCAGTGTTGCACGGCAAGTTCCTCGACCTGCGGGTCGTGGGGGTCGACGGTGTCATCGAGGGCGGCGTCGGCCGCGTCGAGGCGGTCTGCCTCGGCCCGTAGGGCGGGATGGGTCGCCAGGGTGATGAACACGCTGGCCTGAATCGCGGCTCCCAGCGGCCCGAAGATCCGTTCCGTGACCAGCAGGGTGTCCAGGTCGGAGGGGCGCAGTGCGCCGGAAGGCAGGTGGCTGAGCCGGTCCGTGACCAACGGGGAGAGCAGGCCCAGTGGGCTGCCCACGACCCGCAGGCGCTGGACTGCCGCGCGCTGACGCTTGATGTCGGCCTCCTGGGCGGCCAGGGTCTCCTCCAGCCGTCCCAGGACGTCCTCGACGTCCCGGGCTTCGTCGAAGGCGGCCCGC
Organism: Streptomyces sp. NPDC054932; assembly: GCF_053610205.1. NCBI lineage: Bacteria > Bacillati > Actinomycetota > Actinomycetes > Kitasatosporales > Streptomycetaceae > Streptomyces > Streptomyces sp. NPDC054932. Next base: position 69,033 of record NZ_JBSGXU010000011.1, read on the forward strand.
ATGTCGTCCAGGCTGATGCCGGCCTCGGACATCTTGCGGATCCACAGCAGGCGGATCATGTCGTCGTAGCCGTAGCGGCGGCGTCCGTCTCCGCCTCGCTGGGGCTCCGGCAGCAGACCGATCTGGTGGTAGTGACGAATGGCGCGCGGGGTGGTTCCGGCGAAGGCGGCGGCATCGCCGATCTTGACCTCGCGGGGAGGCGTGGCGGAGGGGTACATCGCAGACAGGGCCTTTCGTGCTGTGGTGCCCTCGACGACACCACATGCCGCTACGGCATGTGCAACTACACACCACCCGGACCCAGCACTGCTGCCCGGCTTCGACCGGGCCTCCCCGCCGGGATGACGGTGATCGATCGGCTCCACGGCTGAATCCACGGCAGACGCGGCCGGGGTGGCGGGCGTGGCGACGGGATTTGTGCGGGTTGTCAGGTGATGATGACGCGGTGCGACTTGATCACGTGTCCTATGCGGTGGCCCGCGACAGCTTCGTCTCGACCGTCCAGTGGATCGGATCGGCCCTCGGCGCCGGGTTCGTCGACGGGGGCGTGCACCCACGATTCGGCACCCGCAATTTCATTCTCCCGCTCAGCGGCGGCACCTACGTCGAGGTCGTCACCACACTCGACCACCCCGCCGCCGACCGCGCACCCTTCGGCCAGGCGGTCGCGCGCCGAGCCGCCGAGGGCGGCGGCTGGCTCGGTTGGGTGGTCTCCGTCGACGACATCACCCCGGTCGAGGCCCGCCTCGGCCGCACCTCGGCCGAGGGCCACCGCGTCCGCCCCGACGGCTTCGACCTGAGGTGGAAGCAGATCGGCCTGCTGGAACTGCTGGAGGACCCGCAACTGCCCTACTTCCTCCAGTGGTCGGTCCCCGTCGAGGAGCGCCCGAGCGCCGACCCGCGCACCTCCACCACCATCCGCGGAGTCTCCATCGCCGGCGACGCCGCCTCCATCGCCGAATTCCTCGGCGAACCGGCCGACCACCCCCTCGACCAGATCGACGTCACCTGGGTCGAGGATGAGGAACCGGGCCTGGTCTCGGTCGAGTTCGCCACCGCCAAGGGCCCGGTCACGATCTGACCAGGGCCCGACTGCCCCGCGGGAGCAGCCGGCCGGCCCCCTCAGATGCCGGTGGAAAGTGCTACGTGACGCCATCCGTCAAGCTCACGTCGCACCAGGTCCAGCTTCGTCTCGACGCGCTCGATCGCATCCGCGCCCAACTGCAGGCGCAGCGGAGGCTCGGCGACCTCGGTGACGTCGACGATGGCCTTCGCCGCTTTCACCGGATCTCCCGGCTGGCGGCCGTCGTTCTGGGCCAATGCCTCGCGCACCGGTCCCGCGCCGGCACCGTAGTCGGCGATGGAGGCCGGTTCGACCTGCAGGCTCGAACTGTTGAGGAAGTCGGTGCGAAAGCCGCCCGGCTCGACGATCGTGACGCGGATGCCGAGCGGTGCCAGCTCACCGTGAAGCGCCTCGGAGATGCCCTCGAGGGCGAATTTCGACGCACCGTACAGGCCCACGCCCGGAACGGTGGCGAAGCCGCCCACAGAGCCGATGTTCAAGACATGTCCGGATCGCCGGGCACGTAGCGTCGGCAGGGTGGCCCGCAGCGTGTTGAGCACACCGAACACGTTGACGTCGAACAGAGCCCGGGCAGCCTCGTCGGTGACCTCCTCGATCGCTCCCACGAGGCCGTAGCCGGCGTTGTTGACCACGATGTCGATCTGGCCGAACTCCGCCAGGCCGGCCTGCACCGCAGCGGTCAGCTGGCCGACCTCGGTCACGTCCGCGCTCACCGCCAGCAATCCGGCCGGCTTGTCGGGGTACGCACGGAGTACTGACGACGCATCCCTCGCCGCGGCTATGACGCTGTGACCTCGATCCAGTGCCTCGCGGGTGATCTCCGCGCCGAGCCCACGCGATGCACCGGTGACAAACCAAACGCTCATGTTCTCCCTTTCCTGATCGCCCGATCGGGCTTCGGCTCGACGCTAGAACCTAGAGTCATGTCTAGATCAACTGCCCGAGAGGAGTCGCTCATGGACCTGAGCATCGGTGAGGTGGCGGAGCGCAGCGGGCTGAGCGTTCACGCACTGCGGTTCTACGAGCGTGAGGGCCTGTTCGCCAACCCGGTGCGCCGTCTGTCCAACGGCCGCCGGATCTATCACGAGGAAGATCTGGAGTGGCTGGCGGTCTGCACCAAGCTGCGCTCCTCCGGAATGTCACTGGCGACGATCCGTCAGTACATCGAGCTGGTCCGCCAAGGACCGGGCAACGAACACGAGCGGCTGGAGCTGCTGCGCCGGCACGCAGAGCAGGTGGAGGAACAGATCCAGGAGCTGCAGAGGGCCTTGGCCGTGATGCGGCACAAAGTGCGGATCTACGAGGATCACCTCGTCCGTGGCGAGGCCCACGGGCTCTGGAATCCGTCCCACCCGGACGCCGCACGCGCCCACACTCGTCAGGAGTGTGATCCGTCGGAGAATGCGTGATCGCAGGGACCGCGGGCGGGCGGTGTCAGTCCGCTGGACTATCCTTCCCGCCACTGCACACCGACTGCAAGGATCAAGAGAATTGACCGGCCTGTCTGCTTTCCCACTGCCCTTTGCTGCGTCCAGTTCCATATCGTTCGCGAAACCCCGGACGCTGCGGGAACTCGAGATCATGCAATGCAGCGCGCATCTTCGGGCGAAGCCCGGGTGGTTCGACAAGATGAACGATGCCGACATCGTGGCCCGGTGGACGCAGGAGGCGCTCGCCGAGGGCCTCACCGAAGCGCAGGTTCGCTACGTCTTTGCCGAACTCGAGCACTACGCCGCGCTGCGGGACGGACGAACGGGCATCGAGGTGTCCGCCGTCGACGGGGTGTGGCAGTCGGACGCACTGGTCGACGACAAGCTCAGGTTCCGGCTGCGCGAGGCGGTGCGGGTTCTGGAAGAGGTGCCCGAAGAGGAACAGGACTGGCACCCCGGATCGGACGGCCAGGTGCTGGATCTGGTTCATCCCTCGATGTTCTGCCTGGTCAGGGAGGCGAGCGGCGCACCCGAGCGGGCCTGGGAGAATCCGACGACCCGCTACTCGAAGTACGAGTTCTCGGAGAGGTTCCAGTGGCTGCCCACGGACGTGGACGTCAGTGACGACGGCGATGTCGCCTTCCGCTCGTACGTCAACAACGTCCATCCCGAGACGCATCAAGAACTGGCTTCCGTCCTGCCGGACTTGTTCGCGCGGATGCTCCCGCTGTGGGAGAAGGTGCTCACGGATCTGCGTCATCCGCGGCCCCTGCGGATCGCGGCCGATCCCTACGGGTGGTACGACTCGAAACCGGAGTATCCGAACAAGTCCTCGTACAGCGATCCCGCGGCCCACAGGGAAGCCCTCCGTGCGTGGGAATCCGCCCACGAGGAATGGTGGGAGAACCGCCGCCCGGTCATCCCGGAGGCCCCGGAATTCACCGTGCCCGAGGCGCCCGACGAATCCGCCCGGGTCGACCTGCGTGGCCGCCGCCTTCAGGTCATCGTCAAGCTCGCCACCCTTCACCTCACCCCGGACAAGCCCGAGTACGCCGGCGGTTCCTGGCACGTCGAGGGCATGCTGAACGAGCGGATCGTCTCGACCGGCATCTACTACTGGGACAGCGAGAACATCACCGAAAGCCGGCTGAGTTTCCGGGCGGCACTCGACGACCCGGACTACGAGCAGAACGACGACGACGGTCTGCGTGAGGTCTACGGCCTGGAGGACGAGGACGCGCTGAACCAGCTGCTGGGATCGGCATCGACGCCGGCGGGCCGCTGCCTGGCGTTCCCGAACATCCTGCAGCACCGCGTCGGCTCATTCCGGCTGTTGGACCCCACACGCCCGGGACACCGCAAGATTCTGGCGTTCTTCCTGGTCGACCCGTCGGAAGAGATCGTTTCGACATCCGATGTGCCGCCGCAACAACCCTGGTCCGACACCTCGACCATGACGCTTGAGCAGGCCAAGAACTACCGGGAACAACTCATGCAGGAACGTAAGTTCTTCGTCGACGAACACAACGAGCAGCTCTACGAGCGAGAATTCTCCCTCTGCGAGCACTGACCCCCTTCTGCCATGAATGCATGCGGCTCAGGGGTGCGCGGGTGTCAGTCCGTCGTGCGGGCTCGCGGACACCGGCAGCCCTGAATCGTCGATCAGTCGGCAGACGGGACGGCCGGTGCGTGCCCGGCGACCGGGTCTGGGGCACGCACCGGTCGTTGGAGGCCGCGGGCAAGTGGAGGAAGGCCTGCTCAATGGTCGACACCCGTCCCGCGGGACCTGTCACCCGCCGGTGCCGGTGTTCATCGTCGTCCTTCGCGGGGGCCGTGAGGGGGATCGGCTGTGTTCGAGCTCGCGGAGGAGTTCCTCTGCCCTCGGCCACGGGCCATGGCCGGACGCGGGGTTGAGGTGGCCGACATCGCCGAGTTCCACGAGTCGGCCGCCCCAGTTCCGGGCCAGCTCGGCTACTCGCTCGACAGTGCCCAGTGGGTCGTTCGAGCTGGCCGCGACGATGGTGGGGAAGGGCAGCGGCGAGCGGGGCACCGGGTTCCAGCCGTTCTCGTCGAGCACGTCGGTGGTGGGGTAGCCCGCAGGCAAAGGCTGCTCGAAGTCGGGCGGCGTCACCAGCAGCGCCCCTTGCACCTGCACCTGCGCCGGGTGCCGCCGGGACCAGTGGACGGCGGTGATCACACCGGCGCTGTGGGCAACCAGTGCGACGGGCCCCGCGATCTGCACCATCACCTTGTCCAGTGCGGCGACGGCTGCCTCGCAGCTCAGCCGGTCCTGCGTCAGCGGGGGAACGGTGCGGACGCTGCGCCCGGCCTCGGTGAGCCGATCCGCCAGCAGGGTCTGCCAGTGCTCCTCGACGTGGTCGCGCAGGCCGGGGACGATCACGACCACCGGCTCGGTGGTACCGCTCATGGGGACACCTCCGCCTTGCGCGGCGCCGCCTCCGGGGCGACCCCGGTCAGACGGTGTACGTCACGGTCGTAGGAGTGGCGGCCGATCAGGAACGCTGCGGTGGCCGCGATCGCCACGAGCGGGACGAGCCGGAGCGCGCCGAGCAGACCGAGGCGGTCGGCGAGCATCCCGGTGACCGCCGGGCCGGGGGCGAGTCCGAGCAGGCTCTGGGCCAGCGTGAGTGTGGCGAACGCCGTGGCGGCGATGGCAGCGGGCGTCAGGTTCGCCACCATGGCGGCCCCCGGCCCGGCCGTTCCGGCGCACAGCACGGTTCCCAGCCCCAGCACAAGCAGCTGTGCGGGGCCGGCCGGCAGGCGGAACGCGGTCATCAGCAGGACGAGGGAGCCCACGCTGCAGCTGATGGCGACGGCCCACTTGCGGATCGGGGCGCGCCGGCTGATCCGGTCCGAGACGATGCCACCGACGATCATGCCGACACCGATCACCAGGGCGAACAGGCCCGCGGTCGCACCGGCCTTCGCGGTGGGCATGCCGTAGTAGCGGTTGAAGTAGCTGGGCAGCCAGGCGATCAGGGCGCCCGCGATGAACAGCTGCAGACCGCTGCCGATGTAGGCACTGACCACCGAGACGGAGGAGAACAGCCGCGGGAGGAGCACGCGAAGGCGGTCGCGTTCCTCCGGGCCGGCCCCGTCCTTCGCCGGATCCTGCCGCGGGGCCAGCCGCTTCTCCTTGACCACTACGGCGTAGATGCCCGCGAGCACCAGGCCGAAGACGCCCATCACGCCGAACGCCCAGCGCCAGCCGTACGCCTGGGCCACGGCGCCGCCGATGGATATGCCCAGGACCGAGCCGAAGGCCCCGCCGGCGATGAAGGCCCCCGAGAGCGTCGCCCGCAGGGCGTGCGGGAAGACGCTGAGGACCACGGCGATACCGACACTGCCGTACGCGGCCTCGCCGACGCCGACCAAGAGCCGGCCGGTGAACATCTGGTCGTAGCTCGCCGCCACCGCACAGCCCAGGGTCGCCAGGCTCCACATCGTGGCCGCGATGACCAGAGATCTCACCCTGCCCCATCGGTCGGCCAGCAGCGAGAGCGGGAGGGTGAGCAGGCCGACCGCCAGCGCCACGATGCCGCTGAGGGACCCCAGTCGGGCGTCCGAGAGCAGCCAGTCGGCCTTCAGCATCGGGAAGACGGCGTTGAGGACCTGCCGGGACATGTAGTCCGAGAGCAGGAGTCCGAAACTCAGTGCAAAGACCACCCAGGCGTAGCGCCGGGACACGGGCCACTCCGAGGAACCGGAACCGGTTCTTCCCGGGGTGGGTTCCGCAGTGGTGAGAAACCCCATTGTCATCACCTCAACTGCTCTTGGCGGAAAGGGAAAGAGTCAGAACGGTCGGTCGCCGACGATTCCGGCGCGCTCCATCCTGCGGACGGCGGGCCAGTAGTCCTGGACGGCGTAGTGCTGGGTGGAGCGGTTGTCCCAGATGGCGACGCTGTTCGGCGTCCAGCGCCAGCGCACCTGGTACTCGGGGACGGCGGCCTGGCCGATCAGGTAGTTCAGCAGGAGGCCCGCGCCGGGGGCGTAGTCCGTCCCGAAGCGCACGTTCCCGGGGGTGTGGTAATTGACGAAGTGCGTGGTGAAGGCGTTGACGAAGAGGATCTGTTCGCCCGTCTCGGGGTGGGTGCGCACCACCGGGTGCTCCGCGTCGGGGAACCGCGCTGCCAGCGCGTGACGCTCCTCCTGGGGCATGGCGGCGCCGAAGGTGGCCTCGATGCTGTGCCGGGCCCGCAGTCCCTGGATCTGTGTCTTGATGTGCTCCGGCAGTCGGCGGTGGGCCTCGGCCATGTTGACCCAGATCGTGTCACCGCCCACCGGGGGCGACTCGATGCAGCGCAGTACGGCGCCCATGGGCGGGTTCTCGCGCCAGGTGGCGTCGGTGTGCAGCGCGTTCTCGTAGTGCTCGGGCGCGCTGTCCAGGTCCTTGTAGATCCGTACCAGGCCGGGGTTGTCGGGGTCGCTGCCGGCCACCGGGTGGTCCTCCAGCGGGCCGAAGCGCTCGGCGAAGGCGACGTGGTCGGCGCGCGTGATGTCCTGTTCCCGCAGGAACAGCACCTTGTACTGCAGGAGCAGGGCCTTGATCTCGGCGAACAGGTCGTCGTCGCGCACGGCGTCGCCGAGGTTCACTCCGGCGAGTTCGGCGCCGATGGTGCAGGTCAGCGGCTCGACCCTGATCGAGCCGCGGGAGTGGGCGCGCACCGACGAGGGTGCGCCATCCGGCGAAGGGACGGTCTTTTCCATGGTGCTTCCTCCTGGAGAGGGTGGAGACGCGCGTGATGTGGCAGCGGCTCAGAGGACGAAGACGGACGAGCCCGTGGTCCGCCCCGACTCCAGCTCGCGGTGTGCCCGTACGGCGTCGTCGAGCGCGTAGCGCTGGTTGATCTCGATGGCGATGCGTCCGGAAGCGACGTGGTCGAAGAGCTCTCCCGCCAGCGCCGCTCGCTCCGCAGGGTCGGCTATGTAGTCGGCGAGAGCGGGCCGGGTGACGAACAGGGAGCCGCCGACCGCCAGTTGCATGGCGTCGATGGGCGGGACCGGCCCGGACGCCGTACCGAAGCAGACCAGCAGACCGCGGCGCCTCAGCGAGGCCAGCGAGGCGGCGTAGGTGGACCTGCCGATGCTGTCGAAGGCGACCGGGACGCCGACGCCGTCCGTCAGTTCGCGCACCCGCTCGGCCACGTTCTCGCGCTGGTATCGGATGACGTGGTCGCAGCCGTGGGCGCGGGCGAGCTCGGCCTTCTCCTCGGTGGAGACGGTGCCGATGACGGTCAGCCCGAGCAGCTTGGCCCACTGGCAGACGATCAGGCCGACACCACCCGCCGCCGCTGTCAGCAGGATGGTTTCCCCGGCCTTCAGCGGGTGGATCCTGCGCAACAAGTAGGCGGAAGTGAGGCCGCGCATGGTCATCGAGGCGGCCGTCTCGAAGCCGATGCCGTCCGGCAGCCGGATCAAGGAGCCTGCGGGCATGACCCGTTCCGTGCTGTAGGCACCGAGCGGGCTTCCGGTGTACGTGACCCGGTCGCCCTCGGCGACATGGGTGACGTCTTCGCCCACCGCCTGGACCACCCCCGCGGCCTCGACACCCAGTCCGGCGGGCAGCGGTGCGGGATACAGGCCGCTGCGGAAGTAGGTGTCGGCGAAGTTGAGTCCGACGGCTTCGTGCCGGATCCGTACCTCGCCCGGACCGGGGTCGCCGACGACGACCTCTTCCCGGCGCAGGACGTCGGGACCGCCGGTCTCCTTGAAGCGAATGGCGTGCGCCATGGGCGTGCTCCGTTGTTCGTGGGAGGTGGGGAAGGGAGGAAGGGGCCGCCGGTGCCGGGGCCCCTTCGGCAGCCCCGGGGCCACGGCAGCCCCGTGGGTCCGTAGCCGCGCGGCGGCGGCACGGCGGCGGGGTGGTCCCGTGCCGCGATCAGACGACGCGCAGCATGGGGCCGCGCTGACCGGGACGGCGGTTCGGCACCATGCCGAGACGGGCCAGCGTCTCGTCGGCCCCGGAGTAGTACTCGCCGAGCTTGTAGATCTTCTTGGCCTCGGCGCCCGTCGCGATGTCGCGGCCGAGCGCCTCGGAGATCTGCACCATCTGCTCGATCTGCTCGAGGGTGGTCATGCGCTCGCCCTTCCGGCGCCACAGGTTGTCCTCGTTGCCCACGCGTACGTGCACACCGAGCGCGATGCCGATCGCGTTCATCGGCGCCACCGCGCGCATGGAACTTTCGATGGTGAGGACGGCGCCGTCAGGGGTGCGACGGACGAACTCGATCAGGTCTGCCGGGTGCCGGCCCGCGAAACCGCCTCCGATGGCCACGTAGTTGAGGATCAGCGGGCCGGTGTGGACGCCGGCCCGGATGAGCCGCTCGACGGTTTCGAGCTGGGCCAGCGTGGCGAGTTGGAAGTGCGGCTGGATGCCGTTCTCGCGCAGCCGCTCCAGGTGCTCCAGGTAGAAATCGGGGCCCGCCTCGACGACCATGTCGCGGTAGGCCTTGTAGTACTCGGGCTTCGCGATCGAGGTGCCTGCCAGGTCGTCGTCGGTCATGATCTCGACGATGTTCATCTGGCTGGTGTTGATCGCGATCGTCACCTGGTCCGGGGCGGGGTCGAGATCGGCCAGCAGGTGGCGGGTGTCGTAGCTCAGCCACTTGGCCTCGCTGCCCTCGTCCTCAGGAGCGAACGAGATCGAGCCGCCGATCTGCAGGACCATGTCCGGCACGGCCTGGCGCAGCCGGCCCAGCAGCTCGTTGAACATGGACATCCGCTTGGAACCCTTGCCGTCGAGCTCGCGTACGTGGATGTGGAGCACGGTGGCTCCGGCGTTGTGGCAGTCCACGGCCGCCTGTACGTGCTCGTCCATCGTCAGGGGGAGGTCGTCGGCGTCGCCGGGCAGCCACTCCGGCCCGTAGGGAGCGGCCTGGATCACCAGCTTCTCCTGGTTCTCCGGGAAGAGTGAGTCGTCGTGGAAATGCACGGTCCGTCTCCTTCGTGCGATGGGTGATCACTCGCCGGAAGCATCGCCGCGTGCGATGTAAGGGGTTGTTACGTCCGGCGAGGATGGATGCGGGTCACCGGGGACAGCGGGCGCATGGCGGCCCTCGTACGATCGACCGGTCCGGAGGAAGCGTGCATAGGGAACCCGCTCCCGTCCGGTGGCCGACCGCGTCTCTGCGGTGGTGCCAAGGTAGGGGCGGGCAACCGTGATCGCTTGACTCTCAGGGACAGAAAATTTGTCATTTGGGGACATCGGTGGACCGTATCGAGTGGGCCGTACCGAGTGGGCCCGCACGGCACGGCCGAGCCCGTCCCGCCCTCGGTGTCAGTCCTGGCCGGGGAGCCGGGGGCGGCTCCTGGCACTGCGCCATGCCCTGGGGCTGCACCCGAACTGCTCGTGGAACCAGCGCGAGAAACCGCTCAGCGACGAGAAGCCCAGCAGGTCGGAGATCTCCGTGAGTGAGCGCCGTGGGTTCGCGACGAACTGCTCCGCGAGGTGCCGGCGGGTGGTGCCCAGGAGCGAGGAGAACGTCTCGCCCGAGGAGGCCAGGTGCCGGTGGACGGTCCGACGGTCCACGCCCAGGCTGCGGGCGACCTGCTCGATCGAGCAGCGCCCCGTCGGCAGCAGGACCTCGATCAGCTCGCGCACCCGGTCCGCGGTGGTGGTGTCCCGGGGCACGGTGATCGCCTCGAAGTACTGGTGGGCGTACTCGCGCAGGAGCGGATCCGCCATCGCGTTGGGCGCGTCGAGATCGCCCGCGTAGAAGACGATGCCGTCGAACTCGCGGTCGAACTCCACGATGGGGCCGAAGGCGCGCCGGTGCGTCGAGACGTCCGCCGGTGCAGGGTGCCTGAACCAGACGGACAGCGGCTGCCACCGGGTGTGCAGGAAGTCGCGCAGGATTCGGTGGTAGGCGGCGATGGCCAGCTCCGTGGCCTGCCGGGTGTCCAACGCTTCGCCGAGACGCAGGTCGACCTTCAGCGTGGCCAGCCCGTCCCCCTCGGACAGCCGGGTGTCCAGGACCTCGTTGTACATGTGCTGGTGGCGGATCAACAGCCCCAGGGCGCTCCGCACATCGGGTTCCTCACGGACGACCAGACTGATGGGGCCGAGGTTGGAGAAGCGCCGCAACTCCGCCATGAGCAGTCCGAAGTCCTCGTGACCCGTGGCGGCTGCCGACAGTTCCAGCACCTGGACCGCGGCGGAACCGGAGATCCACCGGTCCTGGACGGCGAGGGCGGCGGTGTCCAGGCCCACGCGCTTCATCAGCGGCTGAGGGTCGGTCCCGAGCGATCGGCACAGCTCGACGTAGCCGCTGAGGGCTGCGGTGCGGACCAGGGGCCTCATGTGCACACTCCAAGACTGTCCCGAAAAGAAAAGTCTCATGTCACGCCAGGACAAGCACGGTGATGAGTGGGCAACCTAGCATGGCGCCGTTCACCGGCCCGGTCCGCACGTGGCGACCGCCCTGGGCCGGCGAACGCGCGAGGGCACGGAGGCGGACATGAACGGTGTGACGTGCGCGTCGAGCCGCCGCCCGCGCCCCGCTCGGGCCCGTCGCCGCACCGGGGCGGAACACCCCCACGATCACGCACGCGCGAGCTGACTCCGAGGACCGAGACCGGCCCGGGCTCAGGCGCCGTCGCAGGCCGAGACGACCCCAAGGAGACTGCCGACATGACCAACCTTGCCACGTTCCTCGTGGACTCCGCCGCGGCCCAGGGCGATCGCATCGCCGTCCGCCATGACGCCAGTACGCTCACCTACGCCCAGTTGGACGACGCGAGCGCCAGGGTCGCCGCCCTCCTGCGCGACCGCGGCGTCCAGCCCGGCGACCGCGTCGCGCTGACCATGCCCAACGTGCCGCTGTTCCCGGTCGTCCACTACGGCATCCTGCGGGCCGGCGGCGTGGTCGTGCCGATGAATCCGCTCCTCAAAGCCCGTGAGGTGGCCTTCACCCTGCGCGACTGCGGCGCGCGGATCGCGCTGGTGTTCCCTGTGTTCGCGGACGAGGTCGTGAAGGCCGCTGCCGAGACCGGAACCGAATGCCTGGTGACCGAGCCTGCGGACTTCGACGACTTGTTGCGGGCCCACGAACCGGCGCCCGGCGTCGTCGACCGTACCGATGACGACCCGGCCCTGATCCTCTACACCTCGGGCACGACCGGGACGCCGAAGGGGGCCGAACTGTCCCACCGGAACCTGGCCACCAACGCCACCACCGCGGCCGAGACGCTGCTTCGGGTCGGACCTGACGACGTGCTCTTCGGCGGCCTGCCCCTCTTCCACGCCTTCGGCCAGACCTGCGCGCTGAACACGGCCGTTGCCGCCGGCGCCACACTGACCCTGTTGCCGCGGTTCGAGCCGCAGCGCGCCCTGGAGATCATGGCCCGCGACGGGGTCACCGTGTTCCTCGGCGTGCCGACGATGTACTCGGCGCTGCTCCATGCCGAGCTCCCCGAAGGCTTCAGCGCCCACGGGCTGCGCCTGGCCGTCTCGGGCGGCGCCTCGCTTCCGGTAGAGGTGCTGCACGGCTTCGAGCGGCGCTTCGGTGTCACCGTCCTCGAAGGATACGGACTCTCCGAGACCTCACCGGTCGCCGCCTTCAACCACCCGGACCGCCCGCGCAAGGCGGGCTCGATCGGACAGCCCGTCCGCGGAGTCGAGATGAAGCTCGTCGCCGAGGGCGGCGGCGCGGTGTCCTCGGGAGAGGTCGGCGAGATCGCGATCCGCGGCGAGAACCTCATGACGGGCTACTGGAACCGCCCCGAGGCCACGGCTGAGGCGGTCCACGACGGATGGTTCCACAGCGGTGATCTGGCGCGTGTCGACGAGGAAGGCTTCTACTTCATCGTCGACCGCAAGAAGGACCTGATCATCCGCGGTGGCTACAACGTGTACCCGCGTGAGGTCGAGGAGGTGCTGTACGCGCACCCGTCCGTCGCCGAAGCCGCCGTCGTCGGCGTGCCGCACTCGTTCCACGGGGAGGAGATCGCAGCGGTGATCGTGCTCCGGCCCGGTGCCGAGGCCACGGCCGAGGAGATCCGGGCGTACGCCAGGGACCGGGTGGCGGCGTACAAGTACCCCCGGATCGTCACCTTCACGGCCGAGCTCCCCAAAGGCCCCACCGGCAAGATCCTCAAGCGCGAGATCGTGGTCACCGGTCGGTGAAACCTCCGGATGGGCTCATTCGGCGATGTCGACGCCATAGCTGCGTGCGACCGCAGCGAGGTCGTGGTCGTAGCCCTGGCCGACGGCTCGGAAGCGCCAGAGTGGGCCCCGTCGGCATACCTCGGCGAGGACCAATGTGCGTTCGGTCGTAGCGGCGTCCAGGGTGGCCTGGGCCAGGCGAGTGGTGTCGGCGCCCGGCGCCAAGGTGATCTGGACAGGTCCGATGTCGCCGAATGCCGTGCCGCCGTCGATGGCGGCGACCACGACCACCTTGCGGGCCGCGGGCGGCATGGAAGCGAGATCGATGACGATCGTCTGCTCCGTGGGTCCGTCGCTCAGGAGCCGCACAGCACCATCGGGGCTCTCCGGGGCTCCGCCGAGGGCCACGACCCGGGCCCTGGCGTCCGCCGCGTCCTGGTGCAGGCCGCCCAGCACCAGAACCCGCCGCCCGGCCAGCCGTCCGTGCGAGGCAGACCCTTCACGACGGGGAGCCGGGAGGTCCGGAGCGACCGTGGCCGGTGGGGGAGCGGGGCTGTCCACCAGCTCGGCGACCGGGGCCCCGGCATCGGGCGAGGTTCCTGGACGTACGTCGCCCAACAGCTTGAGGAAGGTCTGCTCGTCGAGCAGAGGTATGCCTTCGGCGAGCGCTCGTCGTGCCTTGGCGGACGTGGACACCGGGTCGTTGGTCACGAGGACGCTCGTGTACCGGCTGACTGAGCCCATCACGTTCAGCCCGGCAGTGACCGCCCGCTCGACCAGTTCGGCCCGCGCGGTATCGGTGTTCCCGGTGATGGCGATCTTCATGCCCTGCCTGAGTGCGCCACCGGGAGCCAGCCGGCCGGGATTCCGGAACGCGCATGGTGCCTTGGGCGGCTTCGGAGTGAACCGCGGGTCCTGCCGTGGCGGACAGGACACCAGTGGCAGAGGCAGATCGAGCCGGGCAGCCTCCCGCAGAGAGGCTCGTAGGATCCAGGCCAGAACGTGGGTGTCGTCCAGTGCGTCATGCGCCTTCCTCTGAACCACGCCGTAGTGGGCTGCGAGCGTGCCCAGCCGAAGGTCGGCCGTGGGAGGGTCCACCCGCCTGTTCAGCGCCAGAGTGCACAGGCGCTGTGACACGGGCAGATGGGACTGGGCCCGGGCGAACTCGTGTGCCAGGAAGTCGTAGTCGAACTGAGCGATGTGGGCTTCCCATCCTGCTTGTGCGGGCGGCCGGAGGGCGTCTGCCTGCGTTGACCGGATGCACCGGACGGCCAGTCCCAGGTTTCCGGGAACGACGGCGGGGCGGGCGGGCCGAGTCAGCGACGGTCGGCGTGTCATCCCAATGGGGCGATGTGCGGCACGGCGGATCAGGCAAGACTCACGCGAAGCCCCATTTCGCCCCGGAGGTTCCATGTCGAAGAGCGACGCGCCTCGCATCGACGTTCCGCGTGAGGCCCCGGCGCGGGCGTCGCTCGTTCTCGCGTCCCTGATCATCGTTGCCGCGGTGGCCAACCTGAACCTGTCGGTGGCCAACGTGGCGCTGCCCGCGATCGGGAAGGCCTTCGACTCCTCCCAGACTTCGCTGAACCTGGTCGCCGTGGGGTACTCCCTCGGCCTGGCCGCATCGGTGCTCTATCTGGGTGCGGTCGGCGACCGTCACGGGCGCAAGCTGCTGCTGCTCCTCGGCACCGCCCTGTCCGTCCCCGCATGTCTGCTCGCCGCGTACGCGCCGAACGACACCGTGCTCGTGCTGGCCCGGATCCTCGGCGGGCTCTCGGCCGGCATGGCCTACCCGACCACCCTGGCGCTGATCACCGCGCTGTGGTCGGGGCCGGGGCGCACGAAGGCGATCGCGCTGTGGTCGGCCCTGGGCGGTGGCATCTCCATGCTCGGGCCGGTGATCGCGGGCGCGCTGCTCGAACGCTTCTACTGGGGGTCGGTGTTCCTGGTCACCCTGCCCCTCGCCGTGGTCGCGCTGGTCATGGCCCTGCTGTTCGTCCCCGCGCACGCCAACGAGTCGGCCGAACCGGTGGACAACCTCGGCGGCGTCCTGTCCGTCCTCCTGATCGCGGGACTGGTGCTGGCGATCAATCTCGCCGCCGTCCCCGACGAGGGGGCACTGGTCGTCGGCCTCGTCGTGATCGCCCTGGCTGCCGGAGCAGCGTTCTTCTGGCGTCAGCTCCGGGCTCCCAACCCGTTGTACGACCTCCACATCGCAGGCCGGCGCACGTTCTGGGTCGCCGCATGCGCGGGAATCATCGTGTACGGCTCCATGATGGGGTCGGCGTTCATCAGCCAGCAGTACCTGCAGAACGTGCTCGAGTACAACCCCGTCGAAGCCGGCGCCGCCATCCTCCCCCTCGTCGTGATGATGGTCCTCGTGGCACCGCGGTCCGCGAAGCTGGTCGAGACACGCGGAGCCCGCACGACCCTGCTGATCGGTTACACGTTCCTCTTCCTCGCCTTCGCCTGGATGCTGGTGTTCTGGGGCGAGGACAGCAGCTACTGGCAGATCGGCTTCGCCTACGTGCTCATCGGCATCGGAGCCGGTTTCGCCGGGACGCCCGCATCCCACTCGCTGACCGGATCGGTGCCCGTGCGACGGGCCGGCATGGCCTCGGGCACCGCCGACCTGCAACGGGACCTCGGCGGGGCCATCATGCAGTCCATCATGGGCGTGCTCCTCACCGCCGGCTACGCCTCGGCCTTCAGCGCGGCGATCGCCGCTTCCCCCGAGAGCAAGGACGTGTCGGACCAGGTCCAGAGCGAGCTGACGAAGTCGTTCGCCTCCGCCGGGCAGGTCGCCCAGCAGCACCCCCAGTACGCCGACCAGATCGTCGCGGCAGCACGCCAGTCGTTCCTCCACGGCGACGACTGGGCGTACACCGTCGGCCTGGCCGCGATCGCCGTGGGTGCGTTGTTGATCTTCTGCATGTTCCCGCACCGGGACGCCGAGCGGGATCTCCTACGGCGCTACTACAGCGAGGACTCCGCCTCCGCCGCCACCGAGAGGCCGAGCGGACCGGGAGCCTGAGCGGTCGGCCGGTCGGCATGCCGGCCGGTCGCCGACCGTGTCGTGCGCGGCCTTGCCCATGGCCGTCGACAGCAGATCTGAGGACGGGATTGACGCGGGCGAGGATGCGGGCGTGGCCTGCTTGACCAGCCGGTCCGCCACCTGGAGAGCCGGGATGCAGCACCGCAGCACCGCAGCACCGCCCGACTGTGTTGACCGGTCCCGCTCATCCACACGTGGCAGACGGTCCTGACACCCAGGAGCGGCTGATCCCATGGTCCTCGACCTGATGGTGATCGATACGGCCGTCACCTCGGGGCCTGTGCACAACAGCGCCTTCATCCTGCTTCTCTCCTCACGGCGCGGCGTCCGCCAGGGCCTGGCGTTCCTGCTGTCGTGGCCGGCCAACCTGATCGCGGTCGTCGCCTGCGTGATGCTGCTGACCGGCGGACAGCCCCCGGCCCGTCACAGCGCGCCCTCAACCGCCGCGATCGCTGCGAAACTCGCGATCGGCGTGGCTCTGGTGCTGTACGGCGCCCACCGGCACCGCCGACCGCCCCGCCCGCACGGCGCACCGCGCTGGACCGCCCGGATCGACAACGCCTCCCCGGCCACCGCGGCCGGCCTGGCATGGCTGCTGCAACCCTGGGCACCGGTCGGCGCCGGCGCCGCGACCGCCATCGACGCGAACCTCTCCGCCCCCACCGACTGGCTCGCACTGACCGGCTACGGCCTGCTGGCCACGCTAAGCCTGATCGTCATGGAGATGTACGCGCTCCGGGCACCCGCGTCCGCGGACGCCCGGCTGAACGCCCTGCGGAGCTGGCTGGAGCAGCACCAGGAGCAGCTGATCGTCAGGCTCTCCCTGCTCGCCGGCCTGTGGCTGACGGCCCGAAGCGCCTACGAGCTGGTCGCCTGACACGGACGGCCCCCGAGTCACGAGCCGATCTTCTTGCTGAACTTCGGCGTGCGGAGACGGCGAGGACCGCGGTGTTCAGGTTCGGGCCGACCGCGTAGCGCAGCAGGCACTTCGCGTCCGTGAGCAGGTCCCCCTCCGCTCCTCGCGCCATCCCCGAGCGGACGCGCAGTGCCTTCGGTCCGGCCTTGGTCCGGATGGATTCGAGCTTCCAGTCCGGCGGCGGAGGCGGGAGCCGGCGGGCCGCCTCGGCGGCCGGTTCCACGTCCAGCCCCCTACTGGGTTTTCCCGTCGGGTAGGGGGCTTTTCGTGCTTGGTCAAGGAACGTCTTCCTGTGGCATGACGGGGGATGCCGCCGTCATGCCTACTTGAGACAGGGGAACGGCGACTCATTCCGCCGAACGCAGCCCTTCCAGGAGAGCACGATGTCGTAAGACGTTCACGCCCGGTCCAAGCGGCGCACCGCGCGCCTCGCGATGGCTCTCACCCCTGGGCGACACCTACGAGCCTGCAATCTCCGCGGGCGGTATCGGCGGGAACCCTGGCGAGAACTACGACCCCGCCAACCCCTGGCGCAAGCCCCATGGCGGCCCCTACGGGCCCAATACGTGCGAGCACTGTGCGTCATGCCGGCCGAGCGGAACGCGGTACAGAACCAGCAGGGCAGACCCACGGCGGGAATGCGCAGGCCCCGGTCCGGGGCGGATGTCCCGGACCGGGGCCCTGTCGCGCGCACGTCACGCCGGAGGAACCAGGTGCACTCCTGCGCCGTCCCGTCAAGTCACGAGTTCCTGGGGCATGACGGCGACCGTCGCGCTCGCGCCTACTTGAGGCACGGATCCGGCGGCCCCTCCGCCGGACACAGACGTTTCAAGGAGCACTCATGGCCTACGACCTCCTCACCCCGGCCGTCCGCACCAGGCGGCGGATCGCCCGCTGGGCGATGGCCCTCACCTCGGCCGCTGTCGTCTCCGGAGCCGTCGCGCTGCCGGCCTCCGCAGCGGTCACGTCCCCGGCCCCGGCCTCGGCAGTGAACCTCGTCGCCGACGGCAACGGCAGCCTGATCCACCCCTTTGAGGAATGGGAGGACGGTGGCGGCTCCGCCATCGACGACACGTACTGCCGCAGCAACGGCGGCTGCAACGTCGGCGCGGACACCGACCACGAGCCGGGCGGCGGCATCTTCGACCCACCCCGCGGCGGATCCGGCACGGAACCCGGCGGCCGCGGCGGCCACCCCGCCCCCGAGGGTGACGACGCCGGCAACCTCATCGGGTGGTCGGAGTGCTCCCTCCTCGACGCCACCGGCTGCCCGCCGAACGTCCAGACCTAGGCAGTCCCTTTTGGATCTCGCCGGGCGGCGCGGGCCCGGCGAGATCCGAAAGAGACTGCCTAGGCGCCCCATTCCCCCCGGCCCACGGAGAGCTCACCGAAACATCCCTCGAGCCAAGGGACGTTGGCCTGCTCACCCTGCCCGATGGCGCTGCCCCCGGCCGCCGGTCTTCGACCGGTTGATCGCCGCGTCGGCCTGACTCCGAGCCTCTGCAGCACGAGCAGCATCGGGCCGACGGCGCGCGGCGCGGTCCTACGACGGGGCGGGAGCAGTGGGATGCAGTTCGCCGGCCTCCGGCTCGTGCGGTGGTTCACTGAGCTGGTCGCGCAGGTAGTTCCAGACGACGGCGATGAGTGCGGCCGCCGGTACGGCCAGCAGGCTGCCCACGACGCCGGCCAGGCTGCCGCCCAGCGTGACGGCCAGCAGGACCACCGCCGCGTGCAGACCGAGACTGCGGCTCTGGATCATGGGCTGGAACACGTTCCCTTCGAGCTGCTGCACCGCGACGATGATCGCCAGCACGATCAGCGCGTCCGTCAGGCCGTTCGACACCAGCGCGATGAGCACCGCCACCAGGCCGGCGAACAGGGCACCCACGATTGGTACGAACGCGGAGACGAAGGTCAGAACTGCCAGTGGCAGTACCAGGGGTACGCCCACGATCCACAGGCCCAGGCCGATGAACACGGCGTCGAGGAGGCCGACGAAGGCCTGGGACCGGACGAACGAGCCCAGGGTCTGCCAGCCGCGCGCACACACGACTGGGATGTCGGTGGCGAGCCGGCCGGGGAGTTGGCGGGTGAGCCACGGCAGGAAGCGGGGGCCGTCCTTGAGGAAGAAGAACATCAGGAAGAGCGCCAGGACGGCGGTGACCAGGCCGTTGAAGATGGTACTCACCCCAGTGACGACGGTGGAGACCGCGCTGCCGACACTGTTCTGGAGGCGGTCCATCGCGGCGTCGGAGGCGCCGGTGATCTGGTCGTCGCCGATGTTCAGCGGCGGCCCGGCCGCCCACTCGCGCAGCCGCTGAATGCCCTCGGACACACCGTCGACCAGTTCGCCCGACTGGGAGGCCACGGGCACGGCGATCAGCGCCACGATGCCCGCGGCTACCAGGAGGGACAGCACGGTCACCACGGAGGCGGCAAGAGCGGGCCGCCACCCGCGCCGACGCAGGAATGCGGCCAGGGGCCAGGTCAGGGTGGTCAGGAACAGAGCGACTATGAGCGGCCAGACGACCGACCACATCCGGCTCAGAACCCACAGGGCCGCCGCCGCCATGACCAGGACCACCAGCAACTCGGCGGAGACCCGCGCCGACGTACGGAGTGCGGCAGCGGCCTTTGTGGAGCTCAGAATGACAGACATGGCGTCACCCTATTCACACTCCGTTCGCACCGGGGCAGGGCTCGACCTTGTAAATATCCGAGGCCCGCGCCGCGCTCGCCGAGGGTGTCTTTGAC
The DNA here is from genome assembly GCF_053610205.1 of Streptomyces sp. NPDC054932. Classification (NCBI taxonomy): domain Bacteria; kingdom Bacillati; phylum Actinomycetota; class Actinomycetes; order Kitasatosporales; family Streptomycetaceae; genus Streptomyces; species Streptomyces sp. NPDC054932. The sequence continues at coordinate 88,395 of NZ_JBSGXU010000011.1, forward strand.
CGTGGCGGCAACCCTGGCGGGCTCGGGCGGGCTCGGGCGGGCGTATGCCGAACCGGTGCAATGCCTTGTTCCGGTCACCCGAATCGAGGTCCTGGGGGACGCTCAACCCCTCAGTCAGTGGCCGTAGTACCGCTTCGCGTCTGGCGCGTCTGCCCGACGAGGCCCAGGTCCGCGAGTAGGTGCTGTCCTTCGATCAATGGTCAAGGGGGGGTCGGGTGGTGCCGTAGGGTGGGGTTACCGACGCGGGGTGGAGCAGCTCGGTAGCTCGCTGGGCTCATAACCCAGAGGTCGCAGGTTCAAATCCTGTCCCCGCTACTGCACGGAAGGGCCCGGATCCTGATGGATCCGGGCCCTTCTGCCATACCCCGGCATGCCGGAAATCGCTGTCTGGGCGCACACCGGGCAGTGCGTCCGTCCATCGCCAGGTGCGCAGGAGTCCGGCGATGCGGGCGGTGGTGGTGCGGGGGACGTACAGCTCGCGGGCGAGGGAGGTCCGCGGGGATGCCGCCGGCCGTCAGGTGCACGACCGCCGTTGTGCAGGCGACCGTGAGGATGGAGTGTTGCAGCCAGCGGCTTTGCCTGGCCGTGGAGGGTCGCCTCCACCAGGCGGCCCGCCAAGGCCCTCCCAGGGGTCTGCTGCGAGCCGGAGAGGTCTTGACGCTTAAGATCCCGGGGTGGAAATCGAACTGTCTGACGCGCTGGACGAACTGGTTGAGCTCCAGGAAGCATCCGACGAAGCACACGCCGAGTTGATGCGCTTTCAGGAGGAACTCGGCGACTCGGCCCAGTGGACCGACGAACAGCACGTGACCTGGCGGGACGCGTGGGAAGACGCGCGCGAGCCCTGGTGGCTGCTGGACACGGCCCTGGAGCACTACGCGGAGACGATCGGTCTGGAGCGCGAAGAGCTGGAGGCCATGGTGCAGAAGGCTGCAGGCCGCGCCCCGCTGCCGGACGGGCAGCAGTAGGCAGGAACGATGGTCCGACAGGCACAGCACCTGGCTGATGCGCGCGCCTGACCCGATCCGGTCCACCGGTTCCACAGAAGGCGGGGCGCGGCGACCGGCGGGGTTGGACCGGGGGCGGCGCGCGGCCGCTCCCTGAAGTGCCGGCCCGTCACTGTCCGTACGTCCGAGCGGTGGTGCACAAGTGGTTCGAGGAAACGGCAGAAGCGCCTGTTACAGAGCCCTGAACCCATTCGGCG